>JBGOWL010000196.1:0-3956 GCA_041478585.1 Dehalococcoidia bacterium
ACGGGGTGTAGCGCAGTTGGTTAGCGCGCATGGTTTGGGACCATGAGGTCGGAGGTTCAAATCCTCTCACCCCGACCATGAAGCTGATTCGGTGACCGAAGGCATCGAAAAGCAGGCTGTAGTCCACACAAACTCTACCTTCTATCTTACCATCCCGGCTCTCATCAAAGGTCATAGCATCAATCTGGAAGACCAGGGCAAATCACTTTATACCATTGGCTTGTATGCTGGCATTTTGAGCCGTCTTCTATGGCTGAGCATGGCGAAGGTGGCCAGTGATTTGGCTGTCCTGAATTGGACTGCGGTGTCGCTCGGTTTGAGTGGCCGTGGTGGTGGCTCTGGTTGGACTGTGGGGTCGAGTATTGTGCTAGCCTGGCATTAGTCGTGCAGGTCGAGGGTTTTTGGCATGTCCGAGTACGCTCCGCAATTTGACATGGGCGTTCGTTAGATGTTAGATTTCAACACAGCTTGTGAATGTCGGTTACCTGCCGGGGGAGACAAACGAGCCGATGGAATACGAGGCGCTGAAGCGCGAAGCAGCCTAGGAGAGAGTCCTGCCCGAAGAAGGCAGGACTCTCGTGTCACTTTGCGGTTGCAGAGCCTTTTTCTTTAGGATTGGGGTATAGAGACAACAAGAGATCGAGAGGTGCGATGTCCGAGAAGAAGAAAAGTGGAGAATTGACAGAGAGGAAGAAGGAGTTCAGAACCACTGTCGGTGGCATTGAGGTTGAAAGGGTTTATACTGCGGCGGATCTGCAGGGATTGAGCGAGGAAGATATCGGCCTGCCAGGAGAATACCCGTTTGCGAGGCATATAATGCCAACCGGCTACAGAGGCAGGCTCTGGACCATGAGGCAGTATGCCGGGTTTGGCACAGTGGAAGAGACCAACGAGCGGTTCAAGTATCTGTACAAACAGGGCCAAACGGGTTTCAGCGTTGCCTTTCATTTGCCTACCCAGGAGGGGTATGATTCGGACCATCCTCTGGCCGCTGGTGAAGTAGGCAAATGTGGAGTGGCCATAGACTCTCTCCAGGACATGGAAAGGCTGTGGGAGGGTATTCCTCTAGCTGATGTCAGCACATCAATGACGATCAATGCAACGGCCCCGGTCATTCTGGCCATGTATATTGCTGCTGCCGAAAAGCAGGGTGTGGAGAAGGGCAAGCTCAACGGGACCGTTCAGAATGATATCTTGAAGGAGTACATAGCCAGGAACACGTATGTTTTCGGCCCGACACCATCCATGCGCTTGGTGACGGACATCTGTTGCTATTGTGCTCAGAACATGCCTCAATGGAACTCGATAAGCATCAGCGGCTACCATATGCGCGAAGCTGGTTCGACAGCCGTTCAGGAAGCTGCCTTCACTCTGGCGAACGGAATTGCCTACGTGCAAGCGATGTTGGATAGGGGCATGGAGGTTGACTCCTTCGCGCCGCGATTCTCCTTCTTTTTTGCGGCGTATACCAATGTTCTGGAGGAAGTGGCGAAATGCAGGGCGCTGCGTCGTATCTGGGCCAAGATAATGAAGGAGAGGTTCGGTGCCAAGAACCCTCGGTCGTTGATGCTCAGGTATCATGTTCAGACCGATGGGTTTACGCTGACAGCTCAGCAACCACTCAATAATATTGTAAGAGTGACTCTGCAGGCTCTTGCTGCTGTGCTAGGGGGATGCCAGTCTCTGCACACCAACTCCTTTGACGAGGCACTAGCTTTGCCCAGTGAACAGGCGGTGCAGGTGGCTCTCAGAACACAACAAATCATTGCGGAGGAGAGTGGGGTGGCGGATACCGTTGATCCGCTGGGAGGTTCTTGGTACATAGAGTCGTTGACCGATCAAATTGAGAAGAGAGTGATGGTATATATCGATGAAATCGACGGGATGGGGGGTGCTCTAAAGGCAATAGAGAAGGGGTACATCCAGCAGGAAATCGCCAATTCGGCCTATGATTATCAAAAGGCGGTGGATTCGGAAGAACAAGTGATAGTTGGTGTCAACAAGTTTGTGACCGAGGATGAATATACCCCCGAGACCCTGGAGATAGGTGTGGAGGTGGAGAAAAAGCAGATTGAGGGGTTGAGGAGGCTGAGGGAGGAGAGGGATAACAGCAAGGTCGGTCAAGCGCTGGAGAGAGTGGGCAGTACAGCCAGGAGCCATGAAAATGTTATGCCGGCGATGATTGAAGCGGCCAGGGCTTATGCAACTCTGGGTGAGATTAGCGATGCCCTGAGGGCAGTATTTGGCGAGTACCGAGAGCCTGGTGTACTCTAGTATAAGGAGTGCCTGTGAGTGACAAGAAGATTAGAGTATTAGTAGCCAAGCCGGGACTGGATGGACATGATAGAGGAGCCAAGGTAGTAGCCCGTGGTCTAAGGGATGCTGGGTTTGAGGTAATCTACCTCGGCTTGCGTTTGACGCCAGAGCAGATCGCGGAGTCGGCTATTCAGGAGGATGCAGATGTAGTGGGGCTGAGCTGCCTGTCTGGTGCTCACATGTCCCTATTCCCAACGACTACGAGGTTGATCCGAGAGAAGGGTGGCAAGGACATCTTAGTTGTCGGCGGTGGCATCATCCCCAAGGAAGATGTTTCAATGCTAAGGAAGGCGGGCATGGCCCAGCTTTTTGGACCGGGCACACCCTTGGAGGAAATTGTCAAGTTCATCAGAGCAAATGTTGGAGGATAGCATCAATGATAGAAAGAGTTAACCATATTGGGATTGCGGTCGATAGTATCGAAGATGCGGTGAAACTATATACCGAGGCGCTGGGACTTGAGCTGAAAGGTATAGAGGTTGTGGCAGATCAGAAGGTGAGGATTGCCATTATTCCGGTAGGCAATACCAGAATCGAATTGCTCGAGTCGACCGATCCAGATGGGCCGATTGCCAAGCATATCAAGACCAGGGGAGAGGGCCTACATCATTTGGCTCTCCAGGTTGATGGCATTGAAGGTATCCTGGAGGCGCTGGAGAAGAAAGAAATTCCACTTATTGATAGGAAACCGAGGATAGGTGCCGAAGGTGCAAAGATAGCCTTTCTGCATCCCAAAGGGACCAGGGCGCTCATCGAGCTTGTTCAGCCGGCGGAGTAAAGGAGACTGATGAAGCTCTTTGAATATGAAGCCAAGAATATCTTGCGGAAGCATGGCATTGCCACCCCTATTGGCAGAGTAGTCAAGAGTCCTGGCGAAGCTGAAATGGTAACCAAGCAGATGGGCAGAGCTGTGGTCTTGAAAGCTCAGGTACTGGTGTCGGGCAGGGGCAAATCTGGGGGAATAGTGTTCGCCGACGATCCGAGCGAGGCTGGGAAAGTTGCCTCCCATCTGATCGGCAGCAGCATCAAGGACAGCAAGGTGAGTAGTCTGCTAGTCGAAGAGAAACTAAGCATTGCCAATCAGTACTACTTTTCAATAACCATCGACAGACAAGCCAGGAGATATGTTGTGCTTGCTTCTACCGATGGTGGAGTCGACATTGAAGAAGTCGCTACAGCATCTCCTGATCGAATAGCAAAATACTGGGTTGAGCCTTGCGATGGACTCAGCGAAGTCACTGCCGAGTCCATTATAGCGGGATTTTCCCAGTTGGATAGACGTGAGATCAGCAAATTGGCCTCCATTATGGCTACTCTCTACAAGGTAGCGATGGACTATGATGCTGAGCTGGTCGAGATCAACCCCTTGGTCAAGACAACTTCGGGTGACTACGTAGCAGCCGATGCCAGGATTATCCTGGATGACAACGCACTTTTCAGACACCCCGAATTTGAGGACAAGGGTATTGTGAGGATGGACGACACGCCTCGAGAAGCCAAGGCCAAGCAACACAAGCTGGCCTATGTGGACTTGGAAGGGAACATAGGCATCATTGGCAACGGTGCCGGTCTGGTCATGGCGACCATGGATCTTGTGCATCTTTTTGGTGGTAGTGCGGCCAACTTCCTCGACATAGGTG
>JBGOWL010000134.1:0-5207 GCA_041478585.1 Dehalococcoidia bacterium
CATCGAAAGTGAAGGTGTCTGCGGCTACTGCGGACGCATTCCCTGCCCTGTCGACGGCTCTTGCCTTGACCTCGTAGGTAGATCCGTTGGTGAGCGATGGCAGGGCACGGCTCCACGAATCTGTGCCCGAGGCGTTGATCCATGTTGGGGCTGGTACCCAGTTGGCTTCGTCCCAGTAAGTATTCTGGCTGACGTTCCTGATCTGAATCTCGACTCTGTCCAGCTGTCCCGGCGGGGCATCGGCAGCCGTTCCACCTATCGAGGAAAGCGAATCTACAGGGTCGGATATGTCATTCATCGTGATTGTGGGGGCGGTCGTATCTATGGTGAAGGTATCCGAGGCTACTGCGGACTCGTTTTCTGCCCTGTCGATGGCCATTGCCTTGACCTCGTAGGTATATCCGTTGTCTAGTGATGGCGGGGCATAGCTCCAGGAATTGGTGCCCGAGGCGCTGGTCCAAGTTGAGGCTGGCACCCAATAGGATCCATCCCAGTAGGTGTTCTGGCTGATGTTCCTGATCTGAACCTCAACCCTGTCCAGCTGTCCCGGTGCGTCGTCGTCGGCCGTTCCACCGATCCAGGATAGTGTGCTAACGAAGTCCGGAATGCCATACATCACCACCGTTGGGTTGGTCATATCGACGACCACGGTATGCTGAGCGTAAGACGTCTCCCAGTTGCCTGCGGAGTTCCGGGCTCTGGCCTCAATTGTGTGTGGGCCAGGTGACAGAGACGGTGTCGTGAATGTAAATGTCTCAGTGCCCTCGTCGAAGTCACCGTCCGTAGCAGTTGCGCCATGCCATGAGCCACCGTATACACGGTATTGAACATCCGTTATGGTGTTGATGCTGACGTCCTTCCCTGATGCCCAATACTGAGGGTTATTGTTGGCCAGTGGCACTTCCTCAGCCTGTCCTGTACATGCAAGGACGGTGTTGCTGGTGAAATCAGGGGGAGCCGGATTGAAGGTCGTGTTTGGGATAGTATCCATGGGGTCTAGTATGTTGTCGCCATCGCTGTCCCTCCACCCGATTTGCCCCCTGGTTGCCGAGCAGATGCTCCAGGTCTGGTTGTTCATCAGGCAGTTCGCGCCGTCGCTGTCCATCACATTCAGATAGCCGCTATATTCCGGGATGCCATCGTACTCATCGGTGGCCCAGAATATGTGGCCGGTCTCATGGGCGCATACCCAATCCATACTGCCTATTCCGTAGCCATTGTTGTCGTAGGTCATGACTGTGAAGGGCCCCCCGGTCCAGGAATAGGCAAACCAGCCAGAACTGAACTTGCCATCGATATCGTTCAGGCTGTCCACCACAAAGATGGTGAATGCCCAGTCTGCCCCCTGCTGGCTCATTTCATGGTTGTTGAGTGCCGCCACCTGATCACGATATGTGAGATTGTCTGAGGTATACCCCAGTCCGGTCATGATTTCGGCGATCCAAAGCCCCTCGTCGTCGTGAGATCTGGTTATCGGCTCATAGCCTGTTGCCATGGGGCCATACGAATTGACATGGAAACTCAGATTCGCCAGAGGTTCCTGGTTCTCCCACCAGCTCAGACCGTCCGTTATCTCTGCTATGCATGTAGTCATCCTGTCGGGGTCCCACGTCTCGCTCTCGTTGTCGGTAGTGCCATCGCTCTCGGGGAAAATGACTGCTACTGCTACGTTACCGATCATGTACTCAGACTGTTCAAAGAGTCCTGGAGCCGACGACTGGAGGGATGATAGGGGCAGGCTTTGAGACACAGACGAGGGTGTCAGGGCATCCTCGTAACCAAGCTGCAGAGACATCACATTGGTCTGTACAGTGTGACGACACGCGCAAATCTGGCAGAAGCCCCATTCCCCTTCAGTCGCTAGAGGTTTGACGGGATCCAGACTTCCGTCGTGGAAGGCAGTGCCAAGTGCCAACTTACCACCGCTATCCCCGTCGCGGTGCATTGCCAAGGGGACAATCACTGACAGCAGGAGGACAACAGAGATCGGCAAGCGGAACAGATGTTTGATCGTCGTTGTTCTCTCCTTGGCCTTGCTGGTTTGATTCGGGGCTCAATATATCGCAAGGGTGTGTTCTGTCTGTACCGTCTATTTCGACTGTAGCACAGTGTGCAGATGACGTCAAACGGTAGGTGGGAACTTGCGTGGGGATATTAGTACCCTCTGGCTGAGATCTGCCCTACTCTAGAGGAGGCGCTAAACTGCCGGATGCTTCCGCAATTCCTCCAGCCACCGGTTGAGCGCATCGTAGAAAGCGAGTCGTGCTTCGTCGGGCTGAGCCCGGAGGGAGGCGGCCTCAGAGGGATGGTACAGTTCTTCCTCTCCGGAAGGGTTCATCGGCAGTTGCATATCCAACAGACCGTCCCAGTCTTTGTTCACTGCCAACCCCATCTGCTCCAATGCCCGATCCAATGTGGCATCCACTAGGACCAGCCTGCCCTCGATTTCCACTTTGCAGGCCAGATGATAGCTCATGGGCAGAGCCTCGGCCAGCCTCCGTAGCTCCGGTGGATAAGGGACTTCAACGTCGGCCCAGCGGAAGGGGTAGACTGCGTAGAGCACTGACAGGCCAAGTCGCTGGTACATGCTGCAGAGGAGGAAGTGCTTCGGGGTGCAGGAACCCTTCCCGAGAGTAAGTATCTCCACATATCTATGAGCGTCGTTCAGTTCAGGGACGACGGCGTACGGTATGTCTCTGATCTTCTCAAAGACAGCCACCCTGGCCCCCAGTCCATCCCTTCCCGTCGTCCATTCCCTGAATCTCTCTGCGGCGATTCCTGTCATGGCCTCCTGCTGCTCAAATAATATCGAAGGTGTATAGTAACTTCAGAATCATCATACATCAGCGGAGCGCCGACCTGACGCTGGTCCCAAGGGTGATTTACTCTTTGATCAGCAGCTTAGCCTCGGCGGTGCAGCCGCCGTCCACTATGATGGAGGCACCAGTGATATATGCCGAGTCATCCGAAGCGAGGAAGAGCGCCACTCTGGCGATGTCATCGGGCGTCGCTGCTCTGGCTATAGGTATTGTGTCTATCCGGAAGACTTCGAAATAGGGCTCTATCAACGGCGTCCGGACCAGACCGGGACAGATGCAGTTGGCCCGAATGTTGAATCTGGAATACTCGCTGGCTACCTGTTTGGTCAGCTGGATGATGCCTGCCTTGGAGACGCAGTATGGAGTACCACCTGCCATGGCTGCCTGCCCCAGGATTGATGCAGTATTGATGATTACACCTCCACCCTGCTTCAGCATCAGCGGAATGGCGTACTTGCAGCCGAAGAAGACTCCCTTGAGGTTGGTATTCAAGACGAGGTCGAGATCTTCCTCGGTGATGTCTGCTGTGGGGAGGCCTATGGCTCCCTGTATTCCTGCATGATTGAAGATTGTATCTAGGCGACCGTATTTCTCAGCGGTGGCCTGAACCATCCTCTCCACGCTGGCTGCTTTGGAGACATCTGCCTCAACGAAGATGGCCTCGCCGTGGGCAGCCCGAATCATGTTGACCGTCTCCTGACCTCCGGCCGGAACACGATCAACGACAGCCACCATGGCACCTTCTCTGGAGAAAAGGATGGCCGAGGCCCGGCCTATTCCCGATCCGGCGCCAGTGATCAAAGCCACCTTCCCGTTGAGTCTACCCATATCTTACTCTCTCATTTTCCTGATTTCGTCCACTATTCTGGGCAGGATATCGCCGGTTTTCCCCTGGATGAGGTAATCGGACACTTTCTCGTAGGTCAGTGGGGTGGCCTCGGCATTCACCTCGATAATGGTTACCTGGGGTGCCTTGTCTGCCATATAGAGCCCCCATTCATTCCTGCTTCCTCTGCCTGTGCTCTTCTCCCTGGCTATTCTGGGCAACTGGGCAAAGGGATAGACGACTGCGGAGGTGCCGCAGATGAGCATGAGGTCACACTTCCAGGCAGCCTCGATGCTGGCGTTGGCGGAATCGGAGGGAATCGCTTCGCCGAAATAGACCCCGTCATGCTTGATGACCCCGTTGCATTTCTTGCAGCGGGGGGGCAACTGTTTTTCCATCCTCAGTTTCCCCAGATCGTACTCCTCCCGTTTGAACCTTGTGTTGCAGGACATGCAGCGGAGCTTGGAAACACCGCCGTGGTACTCGATGACGTTCCGACTACCTGCCTTCTCATGGAGGCTATCGACATTCTGGGTGATGACGAGCTTCAGGACGCCCATATTCTCCAGCTCGGCCAGGGCGTGGTGACCGCGATTGGGAAGGGCATTCATGACTTCATCAAACAGACTGAAGAAACTACCTGGTGTGAGGATCTTCTCCCAGTGGTCCTTCGGGTCCCGGAGCAGCTTGTCGTAGGCCTGGTATGCTTCCAGTTCAGCTTCAGGGTGCTTGGTCCAGATGCCATCCGGGCCTCGGAAATCGTGGATTCCGGATTCGGTCGAGATCCCCGCCCCGGTCAGAGCAATGGCGTATTCTGCTCTGATGAGGTCTTCGGCTGCTTTCTGGATCAGCTCTTCCATTTCACCCCCACGGTTCAAGGAGCATTGCCTGTGTGGTCAACGCCTTTTCTGCCACATGGATATTGGGGGCTCACCCGTGCGATCTCCGATGGTATGTTAGACTACGCCAGGCTCGAAATGCAAGGCGGGCGGGCAATTACTTGCACAGACCAAGCAGATGATACGGCGGTTATTCCTCGCTCTTCCTGTTTGCCAGCACCATGCCGATCACGAAGGCTATAATGGCATAGGCCACCATCACCGCTATTCCCACCCCGAAAGCAGGGGTATATTCTGTTGTGGCCAAATGCTCTCCACCTCTCCCGCCGAAGCTGCTTGAGACACCTAACACATCGGTGATCAGACCTGCTGAGTAAGTAACGATGAACCAGGGTTCCTGGTTCACTTGCGTCAGAATCATGGATATGATCGGCAGTATCATCATGAGAGCCAGGAAGCCGACAATTGTGGCAGGCATGGAGCGTTTCAGGAGGCTGCTGAAGAGGAACACTAAGCTCACCGCGCTGGCAGAGTAGATCAGGGCTGTCAGGAAGGATTTCCCCAGCTCCGTCGGAATCTGCCCCCATCCATAGTGTTGCCCGATCTGCAGTGTCATGGTGAGGTAGTACAGCAGGACCACCAGGAAGGTAGACATCAGGGCAGCGATGTACTTCCCGGCAAAGATCGAGAGCCGCCTTTGCGGTGTTGAGAACAAGAGCAGGC
>JBGOWL010000088.1:0-6584 GCA_041478585.1 Dehalococcoidia bacterium
ATGCCCGAGGGTTCCAGGAGATGCCCCACAACCTCTTCATCCGTATTCCAGGGGAAGTACTGGCCCAAACCCAACCTGCGGGCCAGTTCTGTCCAGAACTTCCAGTCGGCCCAGGCTTCGCCAGGAGGATCACAGATCTGCTTACGGAGCAGGATATAGGGCAGGCCAGCGTTTATGGCATAGACCATGCCCAGGCCCATTTTTTCCAGAAAAGTGCAGGCAGGAAGCACGATGTCAGCCAGATCAGCAGTCTCAGTCATGAAAGGATTGATCACCACCACCAACTCCAATTTCTTCAACGCCTCTCTGAACTTCTTGGATTCGGGCATAGTCAGGGCTGGATTGCCTCCGGTGACAATGAGGGCCTTGAAGGGGTAAGGCTTCCCGCTGAGGACCTGATCGGGCCAGGTCATGGCCTGGCCATACGGCACCGCTTTCCCCCAGGTCTTGTAGAACATGGGGTATTCGGTGGCTCCAATTGGGTCATCCTGCACGGGTATCCTCAAATCGCTGAGACGCGGCAGAGGGGTCATCGCCCAACCACCAGGCACGTCTACATTTCCGGTCACCGCCTGCATGATGCACAAAAGGCGTTCGGCCTGCAGCGCATTACCGCTGTGGGCCAATGAACAGGTACCCGGGACGATGCACGCCGGCTTGGCAGTGGCATATATGCGGGCCACCTTCCTGATATCACTGGCCGGTATCCACGTTATCTCCTCCACGTTCTCCGGGGTGTACGGCTTGACGTGCTCCTTCAGTTCTTCAAAACCAACGGTCCAGTTCTCAACGTACTCCTTATCGTAAAGACCCTCTGAGATGATGACATTCAACATCGCCAGACCAAGGGCAGTATCGGTCCCCGGTCTGATCTGCAGATGTATGCCCTCTTTGGCTAATGGTGTACGTTTAGGGTCTATAACAACAAGCTTCAGCTCACCCTTATGTACCCTCTCACGCATCATGTCGGCCCACATGAAACGCGACTCATCTGGGTTGTTGCCCCAGAGAAGGATGCATTTGGAATATTCAGGGTCTTCACTGGTGAATCTGCCAAAGGTCAACAGGTGAGCCACAACGCGGATGCGGAAGCAGAAACTTTCTACCGAAATCAAATTCGGGGTGCCAAAGGCTCCCTTGAACCGCTGGGTGAAAGCCGCCAGCTCGATATTCTCCACCGCCATTGAACCACCAAAGATAGTCAGCGCATGAGCACCATATTTCTCCTTGATATCCTTTAGCTTGGCTGCTATGGTATCCAGCGCTTCATCCCAGGTGATCCGCTCCCATTCGCCGTTCACCTTCTTCATGGGGTACTTGACACGATCCGGAGCATTAGCGTACTCAACGAGATTCTCACCCCTGGGACATAGACGGCCCTTGTTCAGGGGATGCTCGGGCATTCCCTCCACCTTGACCAGCTTGCCGTCTTCAACGTAGGCATTGATGCCACACCCTGAAACACACAGGATGCAATCACTCTTGATCAGCTTGCTGTTACCTGGCGCAGATTTTGCTTTCGCCATTCGTGTACCTCCTTTACCTCCTCCTTAGACTGAATGCCTTCTCAGCAGCGCCAAGAAGGCATCTCAAACCTGCCCTATCAGCCGTCTCGGTCGTTACCGATCCAAGCAAGCCCTTTGTGAACTTTCCAGGAGCTCGCCGCCCTACAGTCGGTGGCGACTTCAGGGTAACAAATCGCACTCCCATATGTCAATTCAACCATTTCAACAGCAAAGCGTATCCTCAAAACAGATCCCCTGAAGCTCTGACTACCTCAACAAATACCATTCCTGGTCGCCCAACCAGCCTATGGTATCGTCCCGGTCAGGATGGTCCTTGCCTGCGCCGGATACATGGCCACAAAGCGAAGCTCATCATCGGTCAGAGTGAGCTGGTTGTGCGCAGTGGCATAGCGAACCAATTCCAGCACCTGTCTCGCTTGATCCTTGTCCTCAAAGGTGATGCCCAACCTATTGTATACATGCTGAAAGCCAGCTAATCCCCCAAACTCACCCGTGGTGATTACTCTGCCCTTTGTCGGAGGTGGAGCTTCCAGATCCAGGCCAAGGAGTTCATAGTCATACAGCTCGTAGGTCCGACGGTCTTTAAGAGTGCCGTCCACATGAATGCCCGCCTCATGAGCAAAGGCGTTTTCACCTACCCCGGGTTGATTTATGGGTATGGGAACACCAAATGCATAGGAAACATAGCCAGCCAGCTTCGCCGAGATTTTGAGATTCAAAGGGTCGCCAATCTCGTAATCCTCCATCTCCCGAGCAAACTTGATGGCCAAAATGCAGCTAAGCAGATCAGCTTGCCCGGCACGTTCGCCCAATCCATTCACCGAGGTATTCAGGTAGGCATCAACCCCACCATCGATGGCCCCCCTGGCTCCGGCAATGGAGTTGGCCACTGCCATACCCAGATCATTATGGCAGTGCAGCTCAATTGAGATCCCCACTTGCTCTGCCAAAGCCTTCACTCGTCTGTAGATGGTGTTTGGTGTTTCATAACCCACGGTATCACAGTACCTCAGACGATCCGCACCAGCTTCTTTGGCTGCTTGCGCGAAAGCCACAAGATAACCCAGGTCTGCCCGAGACGCATCCTCAGCATTGACTCCAATAGTCTCCACGCCATGCGCCTTGGCATAGGTCACTGCAGCTACCATCTCACCGATCACAGCATTGCGATCCAACTTGCCACCAAATTTGTGCCTTATCATATGGTCCGACGCAGATATGGAAACGTTCAGGTCCCTTACACCAGTCGAGATCGCCCCGGTCACATCGGAAACCAAAGCTCGGCACCAGCCCTCCAGAACGAGCTTGCCCAGAGCCCCTATCTCCTTTAGTTGCAGATTGGCGCGCACGTAGTTCTGCTCGATTTTGGCGTAAGGAAAAGCGAACTCCGATTGGTGTATCCCCATCTGGCCAAGATACACGTTCACCATAGTCTTCTGCAGTTTGGACAGGTGAATTCGAGAGGCCTGCACCGTATCCCGGTTGGTGACATCGACAAAATAGATCCTGGGCATGGGAATCCTCGATTGGTTCTTATAGAGGCTTTATAGCTCTATGATACTTAAATAGTCCTGAAGTCTGCAAACCGCCTGGTTTGGAGACACCGGAAAGCGAACCCAGGTACACAGATGAAGCAGAGAACTAGTATGCTCAATTGTCCCTCGCTCTCAGCGAGTGCTATAATGAACCACCCTTGAATCAGAGACGCACTGTGGGAGGACAGCGTTGAAATGAAGCTCAGCCGCGAGGAAGTGAAGCATATGGCTCTCCTGGTCCACCTGGGACTCAGTGAGGATGATGTCGAGAGACTCAGAGAACAGCTCTGCAACATACTGGAGAACTTCGAAATACTGCAGCAGGTGGATACCACCAATGTGGCTCCCACAGCACATTCCATTGCCCTTGAGAACGTCCTCAGAGATGACGAGAGCACGCCCTCACTTACGGCCGACGAGGTACTGGCCAACGCCCCCAACCGGGAAGAAGGCTATCTCAAAGTACGGGCGGTGCTCGAGCAGTGAAGCAGTAAATATGAACCTCCATCAATTGACTATCCATGAGGCCAGCGACCTGCTCCGGCGCCGGGAAATCTCTTCCCTCGAATTGACTCAGGCCCTGTTTGACCGGATAGCAGAAGTGGATGGGAGGGTCCGCTCTTTGGTAACTGTAAGCACGGACCGGGCCCTGCAACAGGCCAGAGAGGCTGATCAGAGGATAGAGAAAGGCGAAGCCACACTGCTCACCGGCATTCCAGCAGTCATCAAGGACAACATGTGTACCAGCGGTGTGCGCACCACATGCAGCTCCAGGATGCTGGAGAACTTCATACCACCGTACAACGCCACAGTGGTAGAAAGATTGAATGCCGCCGGAATGGTAATGCTGGGCAAGGCGAACATGGACGAGTTCGCCATGGGCTCTTCCAACGAACACTCGGCCTTCTTCCCCACTCACAATCCCTGGGACTTGAGCCGAGTTCCAGGAGGCAGCAGTGGGGGGTCCTGTGTCGCAGTAGCTGCCGACGAAACGATCTATTCGCTTGGCTCGGACACCGGCGGAAGCATCCGCCAGCCTGCCGGATTCTGCAGCGTAGTTGGCTTCAAACCAACGTATGGAAGAGTATCGCGGTTCGGCCTGATAGCCTTTGCCAGCTCTCTTGATCAGATTGGACCCATCACCAAAGATGTTACCGACTGCGCCATGGTGATGAATACCATATGCGGACACGACCCCAAAGACTCCACCTCGCTGCCTCACCCCGTACCTGACTATACCAGGTCGCTCGTTCCCGATCTCAAAGGGCTTCGGCTGGGTGTGCCAAAGGACTATTTCATCCCCGGCATGCAGAAGGGCGTCGAAGACTCCGTGCACGCCTCTATCAAGCGCCTGGAGGAGCTGGGGGCTGAAGTAGAGTGGGGAGAGTTTCTGCCTCATACACGCTATGCCCTGGCTGCTTACTACATCATCGCCCCTTCCGAAGCCTCAGCCAATCTGGCCCGCTACGACGGCGTGAAGTACGGTTTCTCCGCTCAGGATGCCAATAGCATGTGGGATGCCCTGGAAAAGACCAAACAGTTCGGCTTCGGCCCCGAGGTGAAGCGCCGTATCATGCTGGGCACTTATGCGCTATCTGCGGGGTACTATGATGCCTACTATCTCAAGGCCCAGAAGGTGCGCACCCTGATCAGGCAGGAGTTTGAACAGGCTTTCGAGAAGTTCGACGCCCTGATCACGCCTACTTCCCCCACCGTGCCCTTCAAGATCGGAGAGAAGATGGAGGATCCCGTGCAGATGTACCTCAGTGACATCTGCACCCTGCCCATAAACATCGCCGGCATTCCGGCCGTTTCCATCCCCGCCGGCTTCGTCGATGGGCTCCCCGTGGGCATGCAGATCATCGGCAAACCCCTCGGCGAAGAGACACTGTTGCGCATAGCCTTCGCCTATGAGCAGTCCACCAACTGGCATAGTAAGAAGCCACAACTCGAATCATAACTGTCAAGTGGCAACTAGCCACATGCCAGTTGCCACTTGAATCCGGTATTCCAGAGACACTTCGGAGGTGACTATATGAAACAGGGAGAATACGATGTGGTTGTGGTGGGCGCTGGCATGGGCGGTTTGTGTTCGGCCGCCCTCCTGGCCCGGTCAGGTTACACCACGCTGGTCGTTGACAAACTGCCCTTCGTCGGTGGCCGGGCTTCTTCGGTGAAGTACAAGGGTTTCACACTTTCCACCGGTGCCCTCTACGTGGAAACCGGCGGGCTGGTCGAGAGGCTTTTCAAGGAAGTCGGCGCTGCTTTCCCCGTCCGCTCTTTCCCCATGCAACTCTGCTTCAGGATGGGAGGAAAGGACTATCTCGTGGCAGCAAAGGGCGGGCTCAAGGGACTCATCTCCAATTTTGCCGATGATACGGAGACAGCCAGGGTTCTGGGAGCCATTCGACGGGCCTTCAGTTGGAAGGAACCCTCCGCTGCCATCTCCCTTCGCGATTGGCTGCTGCAGTACACCCAGAACGAAAAGATACTGGCCATATTCAGGGGATTGGTCAACTATCAGTGTGTCAACTTCCGCGATATGCCGGCCAGCGAGTTTGTTCGACAGCTCAAATTCGGCACTGGAGCCACGGCTGGAGCGCACCCTCAAGGATTCCTGGCCCTGATGCAGGAGCTGGTCAAGGTCATAGAAGCCAAAGGCGGCCAGGTCTGGACCTCCTGTCGGGCGAAGCGCATTACAGTGCAGGACGAAGTAGCCCGGGGCATAGTGGTGGAGAAGAACGGCAGCGAGCTGGACATAGCTGCCAAGGCAGTCATCAGCAGCGCCGGCCCGCACCAAACGGTGGACTTGGCCCACAGTCAGAACTTCGACGAAGGATATCTCAAAGAGGTGAAGGAGAAGGTGCGTCCGCTGTCCTATATCTGTCTCGAGATCTCCAGTGAAAGACCTCTGGTTGACTTCCCCGGCGTCGTCGTGGTACCTGAAGGTCGGAGACAGATGACCATGATGTGCACCAGTCTGGCTTACCCCGAATATGCCCCTCCCGGCAAGCACCTGCTCCAGGCCTGGGCGGCGCCGGATTCTTCTTTCCTGCCCCTGAACACTGCCAGCGAAGTGGATATGGTCGTCCAGGACCTGAGAGACGCCATCCCCCAGTTCGATCGAGAGGCCGAGATCCTCCATGTCAGCTACTGGCAGAAAGACTGGCCAATGTACCGGGCTCTGCCGGGGGCGCTCACCCAGAAGACTCCCATAGAGAATCTCTACAATGTTGGTGATGGTGTAGCGCCGCTGGTACCACTGGGGTTGCCCGGCTGCGCCGAGACTGCTCGTATTGTCGTCGAAGACATCAAGCAGCGGATCAAGCCCGCTGCTGCCTGACCCCAAAGGAGAATTAGATGAACGCACAGCGTACCTCTGGATTATGCACGGGAGGTGGCTCATGCTGATGGTTGATGAGAACAGGTGTGTTGGTTGTGGGCTATGTGTCTACTTCTGCCCCACTGATGCCCTAAAGGCTTGGGGCATATGCAAGATAAACAGACAAGACTGCAATGACTG
>JBGOWL010000187.1:0-4122 GCA_041478585.1 Dehalococcoidia bacterium
AGCCGCTGCTCCAGCGCCCTGGCCAAGCTCTCGTTCTTGGCACATCCTCCGGTCACGACCACGTCCTCCACCACACCCACCCTGCCCACCATGCCACTTAGCCGGCCAGCCACCGAGTTGTTTAGGCCGGCTATGATATCAGCCAGATCGACACCCTCATTGATCAGGGTGATCACCTCAGACTCGGCGAAAACACTGCACTGGCTGCTGATAGCCGCAGGCTTCTTGGCCTCAAGGCCCATGGTTGAGAGCTCCTCAAGGCTCAGTTGGAGAGTCCTAGCCATAGCCTCGTAGAACTTGCCGGTTCCAGCAGCACACTTGTCATTCATCACAAACTCCAGGACCTTCCCCTTGCCGGACACAGACATCACCTTGCAGTCCTGCCCGCCGATATCAATCACCGTTCTCGCCGTGGGAAGCAGCCATTGAGCCCCCCTGGAATGGCAGCTTATCTCTGAGACATTCTCATTGGCAAATTCTACCTTGAGCCTGCCGTAACCCGTGCCCACGACATAGTCCAGGTCCTCCAGCTTTGACAATCCCGCTTTCTGCAGAGCTTCGTCCATAGCTTTACGCGCCGTCACCTCAGGCTTGACAGTGGAGGGTGTAATCGCATATGACACGATTTCCCCGTCCTTCATGACAACCGCTTTGCCAGTAGCAGAACCTATGTCGCAGCCTCCAACAATCATGATTTCTCCTTGTCACATTCCTTTTCTATGGTCACACGCAGCCTTCCTGCTCGTATCTAGCCTAGCCCCATGGCACTGAAGAACTTGCTCAACTTATCCTTGCACTCCTCGGGAGTGGTGTACCTCTTATCAAAGAGGTCCAGCCCTATGTGAATATAGGGGACCTTCAGCTCCTGGCAGATCTCTCTCATGATGCCGGTGCTGGCAGACCCATCTTTATGCCCCATGTGGCCCGGCCAGATGACGAGATCTATATCATAGTCTTTCACTACCCGCGCGATATCACTGGCAAAGTAATCGGCAGGACCACGCGCCTGCCTAATCATCGGTGAGTCATACAGGTTCCTCTTGGCCAGCCCCTTGAAAATGGTCTCTTCATTCCTCAGGTCGATCGGCGTGTAGGGCTGAAGCCCAAACATCTCCATCACCAGCACAGCACCCCACTCCTGCTCCAGCCAGGGCATCAACTCGAAGACCCAGCCAAAGGGCAGCAGGTCAAACCAGAAATACCTGATCCTCTCCTTGGGTACTGGGCCTGTCTTGTTCTTGACGCGTTCCTCAGCATCAGCGTACAGTTGTTGCAGCCACCTGGTTCCCCTCGGCCTGCCGGTCTGGAAGACCTGGGTGGCAGCAAAGGCCTGTGGCCCACCAACTCCCCACCCGTGGGGACAAGGATGTGCCCGCCTCAACTGGGTGTATTCTGACAGAATTTCATACTGCTTGTTTGTCTCCCTGCAAACCTCCCTGAGCCTGTCGAGGTCCAGTTTGGCACCCGTGTGCTCTTCCAGGAAGGCGACCATACGCCTGAGCTCCCCAGCGTAGTAGTCTATGCCCCGCTGATCCTCAAAATAGGGCGGGTCACTGGCAAATATGGGAACATCACGCCATTTCTTGTTCCGCGCCACAGCCTGGTGCAGCATATTCCCAGCGTCGCAGGGATGTATCAACCCAATGAGCGCCCATGGCTTCGGCGTCAGTCCCGCCTCTATGTAATACAGGGACAGCCGGCACGCAGTGCACCAGTCTGTCCCCAGCCCCATGGCCTCGGCAGCATCAATATCCTCCGTCAGATAGGGTGCCGAGGCGGCCAGAAACGGAGTGGCCATGATCATATACCAGGGGAGTCCCATGGCTTCGTAAATCTCCGGAGCGGCGCAGAAGTAGCCGGCGACGAAGGGTTTACCCTCCTCGGCACAGCGCACTATCTGGTCATACCGCTCTACAGTAATGTCGGTTATCTCCTTGCTGAGCTGGCTCATGGAGTCAGGCATCGTTGCCAGGATGCCCGACAGGAAATTGAAATAGTCGCGTTCCTGTCTGTACCGATTGAAGGTATCCGGGTCATACTTGTATTGTCTGAGTTTCTTTGTTGTCATCGTTTACCTCCCCATCATTTCCAGGAATGCCTGTACCCGCGTTCTCAATTGCCCGGCACCGACGTTGATGTAATCTCTATCCAGCCTGATGTAGGGGATGCCCGCTTCCTTAAGATCCTCGCCGGTCATAAACTGCTCCCCCGTCCAGTTGTCGCACATCACCAGCCGCTCTGCAATCACCCCATCCACGTTAAACTCGCAGATCATATCCTTGATGAAAGCAGATCTTCTGGGCTGGTCCCCAAACATTCTGGCGCAGGAAGGGCGGTCGGCTATGTAGTATCGGGCTAGAGCCGTGACAGGATCCTTCTCTTTCTCATCGATATCCTTCCACATGATTCGGGTGCCAAAACACATCGAGTCGGTGACCACCAGACCACCCTGGCTCTCAATCACTTCGATGTAGGCTGGATCGTCCAGTATGCCGCCAATAAGCATTATCCTGGCGCGGTGGTCGGAATGGCCCGCAGATGACTGGCTCAGTTCGTCAACAAGCTCCTTCAGGAGCTTGTTGTACTCCTCTCTTGGCATGGCCGTGCCCGCTACCATAACGGCCAGCGTTTCCGCACCGGTGATCGGCGGATTCTTCCTCTTCCTGAGCTCATAAAGTTGCCTCTGGAGCCGCCTCGTTTCATTGTGCAGCTTGATGGCCTTCCACAAGCGTTCATCGGAGACAAAAATTCCGAAGTGGTCCTTCATGGATTCCCTGAACAGGGATACTTCCTCCCGAAACCACTCCACCTGCGGTTCATCCACCTTCTTCGGGAGGCTGATAAGGCGCAGGTACGGAGTGTCTATCTTGCGCTTCCAGTGGTCGTAGATGCGGCGGACGTGATCGCAGCTGTTGACCCAGACCACACCGTCTAGAAAGCTGTACTCGCCTCTCAGACCTAGGTCAAGCGAGTGACGGATAAAGCTGCAGTTGATGCTGCTCACACAGGTATCAGCCATGTCCGTCCCGGTGCTGCCCGTACCGCGCATCCGGAACGGGACAAAGCCCGCCGCTGTAATAACCTCCTCCGGGACATAGGAACAGTAGCAGCCTATGACTCGGCCACCCTGATCCTTCCACCTCTGCAGAGCAGGATTGACCAGCATCTGGGTAGCTTCCTGGAATTCCTGCAGTGCCTTGGACTTTACCTTGGTACTCAATTCACTTTCCCCCTTTCCAGGCGGCGCCTCACAAAGCACCGCTCGCGGTTTTGTTGCCTGCATTCTTGTCCATCGGTCCAGCCCCAGTCTATCAAGTAAACAGCGACATGGTCAAACAATTTCGTGTACCGATTGGATTTTGACTTTGATATCACAGATGGCGGTTGTCCCACAAGTTCTGCCAGCTCAACATATCCGCCCGTCAGTGTCTGCCAGGAGTTTGAGGGAATACTGCATGTTGGCGGGGGCTGATCGCAAACCCTGTCAAGACGGGAAAGTCTCCTATTTATGCAGACCAGCTTCATGCCAGTGGGTATTGCATTGGCGTGCTATAATTCCTTGTCGATCTGGTCAGAGGGAAAAGGAGGGATAAGATGTATCAGAATATCCTGGTTCCATTAAATGGTTCAAAGGTAGCGGAGTGTGCGATACCCTGGGCAACGGAGCTCGCTAAACGCTGTGGGTCTGAGAAGGTCACTCTGGTTCGAGTCATAAACGAAACCAAGGGCTACAAACAGGCAGCCGACTACAGCAAGCCGCCGGAGCAGACACTGGCCAGCCAGGCCAAGGGTGGGAAGGAAAAAGACGTCGAACAGTATCTGGCCGTGGCTGCCAAGAAGATGCAGGATGAAGGAATCAAGGTACAGACAAAAGTGCTCCTCGGGAAGCCAGCTCAGGCGATTGTCTTCTATGCAGAACACAATCCCTGCGATCTGATTGTCATGGCAGGGCATGGGCGCGGTCGTCTGGGAAGGTTGCTCAGCAGCAGTGTTTGCTTGAAGGTATTCAGAGGCACCTGCAAGCCGGTGTTGATGGTCAGAGGCCCGGGGTGCGTGCCTGGCGTGTAGCATGATCTAGTGTCACGTCAGGTGATTATCTGCCAATTCGCCAACTTCCGTGAG
>JBGOWL010000019.1:0-12713 GCA_041478585.1 Dehalococcoidia bacterium
CATCTTGACCAGAATCGGGTAGCCTGGGCCAAGGGCCTCTCGGACACGCCTGACCACTGAAGCAGGGAAGCGCATGCGGTTCTCTAGAGAGCCACCGTACATATCCTTTCGTTTATTCGTGTAGGGGGAAAGGAACTGGGAGAGAAGGTAACCATGCCCGGAATGGATTTCGATAGCATCGAACCCTGCCTGTTTGGCCATGACGGCTGCATTGGCGAACTGTTCTCTTACTGCATTGATGTCTTCCTCAGTCATTACCCGTGGAAAGCTTATGCGGAAGAGGTTGAATTTGCGGGAAGCACCGACTGGCTGGTAGCCGGTGTCGGCCTTGCTGGCGAAGTAGCCGCAATGCCCCAATTGAATGGAGACAGCGGCTCCCTCTTGGTGTATGGCATCAGTCAGCCTCTTCAAGTTGGGCAGTACCTCTTCTCGCATCCATAGCTCATGGCCGTAGGCACGGCCTTCCTGTGCCACCGAGCAGTAGGCCACCGTGGTCATGGCGGCGCCACCCTTGGCAACTGCCCTGTGATGCTCCAAGAGACGGTCAGAGCAACTGCCCTCCTGGCACATGCCTTCGAAGCAGCCTGCCCTGATAATGCGATTGCGTAGCTGGAGGTTCCCGATCTTACCCGGAGTGAAGGCCTTGCGTGTTTCAACTGCTGCTGTTGCCATGTTTCATAGCCCCTTTCTGGTCCAGCATGCTTCTGGACGCAATGACCCTGCGTTTAGGTTCGCCTCTGATTTGCTCGATTATACTACTGGTTTGAGAATTCCAGCAATTCCCAGGCCGTAGCTTGGAATATAGAGTCGGGATTCTGCCTGTCCAATGCCGACAGCCACCTGATCCTCTCGGAATTTCACAAGACGGCTGAAGCTGCTATATAATCAAGCATGTATCAACCTTGGAAAAGCAGAGCATCGACAATTCGTTTTTCCATCACACTTCGGTAGCCATTGCGGGGGCTTCCACCTCATACAATATTGGGCATGCCTTTGTTAGTTGCATGCTCGATTCGGGCTTCAAGGGGAAGGTCTATCCCCTTAATCCCAGTGGCGGGGAAATCCTGGGACTAAAGGTGTATCACAGCATCAGTGATGTCCCAGGTACGGTTGATTATGTGATCTCCTGCATTCCGGCTCGTTTCACACCTCAATTGGTCAGTGACAGCGCCGCCAAAGGGGCGAAGATAGTCTCTTTCTTCACTGCGGGGTATTCCGAAAGTGGTAGGAGGGGAGGGCTGGATTTGGAGGAGGAGCTATTGCGTGTCGCTCGCGCCAGCGGCGTTCGCCTCCTTGGCCCAAACTGCCTGGGTCTATATTGCCCCGAAATAGGCCTCTCGTTTGCTTGTGACTTTCCGAAAGAGAAAGGCAATGTGGGTTTCATCAGCCAGAGCGGAGGCAACGCCATCTATTTGATTCGTGCAGCCGGCCAGAGAGGCATTCGCTTCAGCAAGGCCATATCGTACGGGAATGCTTTGGATGTGGATGAGAGCGACCTCTTTGAGTATTTTGCCACAGATGGCGAGACGCGGATAGTTGCTGCCTACATGGAAGGTGTTAGGGATGGCCAGAGATTTCTTGGAGCTTTGAAGAGGCTGTCTGCCGTCAAGCCGGTCATAGTTCTCAAGGGTGGCTGCACCGGGGCTGGAGCAGTTGCGGCGTCGTCACACACCGGCTCTCTGGCTGGGTCCGATGAAGCCTGGGAGGCTCTGTTGAGTCAAAACGGGGCGATCAGAGTGCATAACCTGGATGAGCTGGTTGACATGCTGGTTACCTTCTCATACCTGACTCCTCCGCAGGGGAGGAGCATGACTGTATGCGGGAGCAACGGCGGATTCACCGTGCTGACTGCTGACGAGTATATCGATGCCGGCTTCAGTTTGCCATCACTGCCTCCGAAGGACCAGCACGAGATCAACGACGCAGTTGCCAGATTCTCCAACACCGATGCTGGTATGATCCTGAGTAATCCATTCGATATTACCAACGTCGGATCGGGCGAGGGGCAATACAGTATCATGCGGTTACTGGCTGACAATAGGATGTTTGATCTTGTGGTGGCACAGGTCAGTGTCAGTAACTCCGGGTGGCCCCATGCGAGATCGCCTTTCAGGTTCTGGCCGGATATGTTTCTCGATGCTCTTCTCAAGGTTCACCGTGAAGTGAGCAAACCTATGGCTGTCATAATCCATAGCTCTATCACCGACATTGACTGCCAAAGAGCGCTGGAGCTACAGCAGAAATGCTCCAGCGCCGGATTACCTGTCTATACCTCGATTTCAAGTGCTGCTAAAGCTATGGATCGCTTCCTACGCTACCACGAAAAGCGATGATGGTTGCTGTCTCTTAGCTCTATCTTGGAGGAGGGGTGTTGTCTTGCGTTGTCGGGGGCAACCGAGTGAGGTTTTCTACACAGCGGCGTACACTGTCGGGCTTGGAAGCAGAGGCCGTTTTCAGTCAGCCACAACCTCCTTGATCTCGGGTATCTCATCCTGTAGCTCTTCCTCGAGTATAGCCAAAGCCGCTTCTTTGGGTGGGCCACCATGGCACCCGGGTGCAAAGACCTGAACCCTGACTATGCCATCCTTTATGCTTAGTAGCGTCACTTCAGTGGGGCCAAACGCTGGTTTGAGCCTGTCGATGACCTGCTGTACCCTCTCGCGCATCTATATCCTCCTCATGGATCGCGTTGCGTATGCTAAGTAGGATTCTACATCTCCATCACCGGCCTGCAAAGTTGCTATTGCAGAGACGATAAGCTATCGAACTCTCCATGTTTGCTGTGCTTTATTTCAAGGAGACTGGGATGCTCCATCAGGTCCAGTCATCTGCAGCCGACCAGGAAGTGATGCTAGAATTGACCTGAAATGTTTCTAATCGAGATCAGAGGGGCGGTCAAGAGATTTGGGTCTATCATAGCTGTGGCAGGGGTGGACCTGGATGTAGGTCATGGCGAGTGTTTTGGTCTTCTGGGGCCCAATGGTGCCGGCAAGACCTCCCTGGTGCGCATGATCACTGGTGTCTCTCCCATCGGCGAGGGCAGTATCCGGGTTGACGGAAAGGACGTCACCGAAGAGCCACGGCAGATCAAGGCAAACCTGGGTGTTGTGCCGCAGGAGGATAACCTTGATCCCGACCTGAATGTGCTGGAGAACCTAGTCACCTTCGCCCGCTACTTCGATATACCCAGGGCGGAAGCCAAGCGGAGGGCTATGGCCAATCTCCAGTTGTTTGAGCTCCAGGACAGGCAGAGGGCCAAAATTGAAGAGCTCTCTGGCGGGATGAAGCGGCGGCTGCTAATAGCTAGGGCTCTCACCAATCAACCCAAGCTCCTTATCCTGGATGAACCCACGGTGGGACTGGATCCCCAGACAAAACACTTGGTGTGGCGCAAGCTCCGCTCTCTCAAGACACAGGGGGCAACGCTGCTCCTCTGTACCCAGAACATGGACGAGGCCTCATTCCTCTGCGACCGCCTGGCTGTCATGAATGAAGGCAGGATCATTGCGCTGGATTCTCCACAGGAGCTGATCAAGAAATATGGAGGCAGTCAGATTATGGAGGTCCGCCTGCGCTCGGATGAGAGGAGAGACCTGGTGCTGTCGAAGCTGAGCGAGCAAAGCCTGCAGTGGCAGGAGATGGAGGACACACTCTATATCTTTCAGGGCGATGGACAGGTGTTGGACCAGGATCTGCTTGGTGAACTGGTCATCATGAACCAGCACGTCCCCACACTCGAGGACGTTTTTCTGAAGCTGACAGGGAGGTCACTTAAAGAGCAATGAACTTCTCATACCGTTCTCTGCGAGTATGGCAGCGAAATCGAGATGTCTTCTTCAAGCTGTGGCGGAGCGAGGTGCCGGGCTTCTTCGCCGAGCCAATTCTGATTCTTTTGGCCATGGGGTTTGGACTGGGGACCTATGTAGCGTTGGATGAGGGTCAGAGGTATATCGAGTTCATCGCCCCGGGGATCATAGCGGCCTATGCCATGTTCAGTGCCAGCTTTGAGTGCACCTACGGTAGCTTCATCCGTATGAAATACCAGAAGACATACGATTCTATTATTGCCACACCCCTCAGCATCGACGATGTATCGGCCGGAGAGATATTCTGGGGAACCACCCGCTCCATTCTGACTGCATGTGTCATCCTGGTCATTATTGCTGCCTTCGGGCTGGTGGAGTCGCCTTGGGCGCTCCTGGTAATCCCTCTGGCGGCGCTGGCTGGTCTGATGTTCTCGTCGATAGCCCTTTTCTTTACTTCAGTAGTGCCTGCCATATACTCCTTCAACTACTACTACACCCTTTTCATTACCCCCATGTTCTTTTTGGGGGATGTATTCTTCCCCGTGGACACTCTTCCGCCTGTGTTTCAGCACATAGCCGGGATCGCCCCGCTGACGCCGGTGGCCAATCTGATGAGGTCTGTGGTCACTGGTAGTCCGGGTGAGGGGGCTTGGTGGGGGTTGGGCGTCATTGTAGGCTACATTGCCGTCTTCTTTCCTCTTTCTCTGCTCATGATGAAGAGACGGCTGCTGAGGTAGAGATGGGCTGCATCTGGGCAAAGGTGTGGAGAGACTTTCCGCCGGTTTGCAGGCCTGTCAGACCAATAGTTGAAACTGGACATAATGCCGACAATTTGACCTAACATTCGTTCTGTGATATTTTGGGAATTGGCTGTCAGTCAGATTGCGTCATGAATTGCTTGATCTGACTCACGGGCCAGAGCGCAGCCTGCAAAGAGGTATTTCGTGGATCCCCTGTCTAAGTAGCTTTGCGGATACCCTTTTTGAGCCGACGATGTGAGACTGAGAGTGACAGATGAACACTGAAACCGGGTATGGTCAGCCAGAGATGAACTACTTCACGGGGAGGAGTGAAGCAGCGTCCTTCACTTTAGCGAATCTGCTGCAGAAGGGTGCTCCGATCGTTGCTCTTCTGGCGCTGGAAATGGATCAGATCAGCAAACTATGGGTGAGAGAGGGGCTTGCCCTGGGAGAGTCTATACCCCAGGAAGGCGTTCTAAGGATAACTCGCGTGGCCAATCATGGCATGATCTTTGGGGTTCCCGCTCCTTCTGCTGTCTCCTTGCTCTTGCCTCTTATCGTGATAGCTCTCTTTGTCTACCTGTACCGCCTATATGTGTTCTCCGATAGTAAGTTGCTCAATGTGGCTATAGGACTATTCATCGGTGGCAGCCTGGGCAATGTGGTGGACCGAATTGCTTTTGGCCATGTCACCGACTTTGTTGATCTTGCTCTACGGGGCGGTGTTGTGAGGACAACCTTCAACATAGCTGACGTGTGTATCATCATAGGCATCATCCTCTTTGGCATCTTCTTTCTTAGGCTACGCTTGACACCGGTAGAGAAGTCTGGTTGAGACTGGCCAACTGGGCTGCCGTGAGATCTTCGAGGCATAAAGAAAGCCTACCTACTTTTGGTAGACAGGCTTGCTTAGAAAGGGGGGTGACCTCTCACAAGCAACTCTAGTATACTGGGCGAAGCTTAGGCTCAGATTATGAAATGCTTAGAAGATGATTAGAGTTTCAGCCAGATGGTGAATGTGCTGCCTTTGCCTGGCTCGCTGACCACCGTAACCCTTCCTCCGTGATGCTCGGCAATTCCTTTGACAATAGCCAGCCCCAGACCTGTCCCTCCACTCGCTCTAGAGCGTGCCTTGTCAGTTCGATAGAAACGGTCAAAGATATGAGGCAAGTCCTCAGCAGACACGCCTATTCCGGTATCAGTCACCTCCAAGCGTGCCCAATCACCGTCCCGAAATAGCGACAGGGTAATGGTGCCTCCCTCCGGGGTATATTTGATGGCATTGTCCACCAGATTCCCCAGTACTTGCTCCAGTTTGTCAGCATTCCCCTTTGTCCATAGCTCCTCCTGACGTCCCATGACAATCTTGCGGTTGCCAGCCAACTGCCGCGCCCGTCCCTGAGCATCCAGCATCATTTCCCTCAGTGAAACCATTTCCTGCCGTTCTGGCTGCCCTGAATCAAGCTCGGCAAGAACAAGAAGATCGCTGACTACTCTGGACATCCTGGCTGTCTCTGTCTCAAGCGCCCTCACCGATTCCCGACGATCTTCCTCGCTCATGTTACGTCTGAGTAGATCCAGGTTGCCCTGGATAACAGTCAGTGGCCCTCTTAGCTCATGAGAGGCGTCGGCTACAAAATTCTTCTGAGATTGAAGCGCTTTCTCTATACGCTCGATCATGTGGTCGAAGGTGGTGGCGAGTTGCCCGATCTCGTCTCGGGGGCCGCGATAGCCAACTCGACGGCTGAGATCGGAACTTGACTCGATGCCCTGAGCCGTGGCTGTGATACGTCTCACGGGAGATAATGCCCGGCGAATCAGAACTGCCCCCGATATCAATGCCAGTATCAGAATGAGAAGGATAAAGGCCAGGAGATAAAACCCAGCGCGTCCCATGGCGGCTTCCAGGGGTGCCATTGACTGGGCCACTTCCAGGTAGTGAGTCTGTCCCCCTAGAGTCAAGACTGAAACCTTGATGAGGAGCCTGTTGTTATCGTCAAGGGAGAAGATGCCGACCGCGGGGTCTCCGTTCGATGCTGCAGCCATCAGTTCGGAGTCAATTGGCAACTCCTGCTCACCGAGGCTGTCTGATTTCACCACGACATTGGCACTGCTATCCATCAATTGCACAAAACTGATCACATCCGGAGGAGGCAGGGTGGAGCGGACAGCGTCGTAATCGAGGGGTTCGGGAAATGCTTGGGCTAGCAGGGCAGCTTGCGCTTCTGCCGTGTATTCTCTCAGGTTGCCATTTATCTCGCTAACCAGCCATCTCTGCAATGCGACGTAGAAAAACGCTCCAGAGATCAGAAGAATGATGCACAGTATGAGGGCAAACCATAGGGTCAACCGCCAGCGAATTGACATGAGTCTATTCCTTCAGAACATAGCCAACGCCGCGAACCGTATGAATCAATCTGGGCTGGCCGCCTGCCTCCAGTTTTGAACGCAGGTAGCGCATGTAAACCTCGATAACATTGGATTCGCCGCCAAAGTCATATCCCCACACCTTCTCATAGATAGTATCCCTCTTAAGCACCTGTCGCGGATGACGCAGGAAAAGCTCTAACAGGTCGAACTCCTGGGCGGTAAGCTGTATGATGTCATCTCCGCGCGTCACTTCCCTGGTAGCGGTGTTCAATGAGAGGTCCATGAACCGAAGGGCCTCTCCTTCCACAGGCTGGCTGCGCCTGAGCAAAGCCCTTATCCTTGCCAGCAGCTCGTCGAAAGCAAAAGGCTTTACCAGATAGTCATCCGCACCGCTGTCCAGCCCGGCCACCCTGTCAGCGACAGTCGCCTTGGCGGTAAGCATCAGGATGGGGACCTCGCTTGCCTGGCGGAGTCGCCTGCTCACCTCGATGCCATCCAGACCAGGCATCATGATATCCAATATCACAAGGTCAGGTTCTCTCTCATGGGCTTTGGCCAAAGCCTCGGTACCGTCACCGGCTGTGTCGATAGTGTAGCCCTCGTACGCTAAGCCTCGTCTGAGGAAACTGACAATTTCAGGATCGTCGTCCACAACTAGAATATGCATGCTACTCTCCACTCCGACTGTGCATCTGTTCTCTGCCCTGCTGCCTTGGGGAAATGATAAGCCCCAGCAGTATCCAGGTCAAACGAAGTCGGCAGCTTCTCAATCTTTCTCGGCGAAGTCCAGTGCCACCGAGTTCATGCAGTAGCGGAGTCCGGTTGGTGGTGGGCCATCACTGAACACGTGACCAAGATGTGCGTCACATCGGTTGCACATGGCCTCTGTCCTGGTCATCCCCTGGGATGTGTCTATTGCTGCTGCAATGCTTTCTTCTGAGATCGGTGACCAGAAACTGGGCCACCCTGTGCCCGAGTCAAACTTCGTTTCTGAACTGAACAGCACGTTGCCGCAGCAAACGCAGTTGTAGACCCCTCTCTTGCCATGCTTGCAGTATTTCCCTGAGAAAGGCCGTTCCGTACCTTTTCGTCGAGTTACCTCATACTGCTCAGGAGTCAGCGTTTGCTGCCACTCAACATCGCTTCTTACCACTTTGTCGGCCATACACAATTCCTTATTCCTCTCCTCCATGGCACTCCTCCTTTCTGCCCACACACTGCAAAGATCGCTGTCACTATTATGGCTGTCTGAGTCACTGATGCATGTGACTTTCATCATCGGGAGAATCGTTTTGTAGACCAGCGAATGACTGTCAAGGGTTTGAACGGGTGGACGTCTCTGGAATTAAGGTTGACTTTCGCCCGAAAAAGGATGGGGACTGTGCCACCCGTGCCTGACAAGTTGCCGCAAGATATTGTCTCTCGCCCCTACCGAGTTTCGATAGCTTACCATGAACCAGTCAAGAGGTCTCTTATGTTCACTCGCGGCAGCACTATTGCCCAAGTAGACCAAGAGACGCAATTCCTGTGATGTAAGCGTGAAGTCCATGTGATGTAAACCTGGTCAATCGCATGAGGTTAGAGCATTCGTCTTTTGATCAGTGTACCCTGGTTTCGAATCCCATATGGTCTAGAAAAGTAAAAGGCAGCTTCTTAAAAGCTGCCTTTCACGGTTTTGTGTGCGTTTCAAGTTTCTGTGTCTATGGAGTCCTGTGACTGAGTCGTTTCTTAAGGATGAACACTACTCCACAGGCGGCGACGATACCAGCGATAGCACCTGCCACCGGTATCAAAATGCTTCTGCTGCCCGGTGTTTCCGAACCCGTTGTGGCCAATGCTGCTGAGGGGGCTATGAACTGCCCGTATATGCCGGTGCCTGTGCCGACGTACAGGTAAGCCCCTTCATTGTCTGCGGCTTCTACTGCTTGCGGGGCCAGCCCTACTTTTTCCACAAGAGCTGTCAGGACAGTTTCGGCTTTGCTCGAAGAAGTCATAGCCGTATCCATAGTACCTGCACCACTCGAAGATGCTACACCTATGATTACGTAAATCTCAGTGCCCATGGGGTATTCGCATCCCAGCACCCATTTATCGTAGTTGTTTGGCAGATAGTAGATGAATCTGTTGAAGGCGACGTATGGGACATCAGCTTCACTGTTTAGCGGATCCTCACCGATGGTAATGGTAGCCTGGTTGTTATTGAAGCCGGGGTTCATGCTGAAGGCTTTATTGAGACCTTCTATTGGCAGAGCCACCCAATCGCCTCCGATAGCTTTCTTGTACACGATCTTCAATCCCTGTTGAGGCCTGTTGAACTGCCAGAAGTTGTCAAACTGATCCGAATTCTGGTCAAACTGTTTGTCAAACTCCTTGTTGAACTCGGGAAGGAGCTTGCTGTTGAAGTATTCATCAAAGCTCTGTTCATAGTAGGCGTTGAAGTTGTCGTTGAGCTCACCGGTGTAGTTGGCAAAGTATTTGCTTTCAAACTTGTCAAACATCTCCTTAAACCGACCATCCCAGTCACCCATTTTGCTCTGTTTATGACCCTCACCCTGACCGAAGAGCTTGTAGACCAGCTCATCATAGAATCCGTTGCGTGCCTCGTCATGGAACTGACTGCGACCCTTTTCTTTCTCCCTCTCCTTCATTTCTTGCATGGCCGCGTCCTTATAGCTGTCAATGAAGCTCTGATAGGTTTGCTCGTTGTAGTCCTTGCCGCAGGCGTAGATGGTTCCATCAGAATCTATGGCCAGGGCAGTAACGGCAGTATCTGCTTTGCCGAAATTACTTTCAACCTTCCATCCGGAGTCGTTATCGCCGGTTATGCGATAGATATCGTAGACGAGAGGGTATCCAGCGCCGTCATACAAGCCGTTGTTCCTCACCTGTTCGTCGGTTACCGGAGTTGCGTTTTCATCGGAATAGTAAGCTGCTACATATATGACCGTCGTGCTGTTCTCTGAGGTGATGAGGATGTTGCTGATGTTGACATCGCCCTTCAGGAAGTAGGATTTGTTGTTCTTGTCATCACCCGTACCGTTCTCTATGAGACGCTTGCTCTCGGCATCGGTTCTGTAGAGCAGTATCTGTGTCCAGTCCTTGCCCTGTTGAGCAGGCCCGGCCATCCAAGGGCTGGTATTTTGCTGCACCTGGGTACTGTTCTCATCGATCACCCATAGTTGACCGAAGACGCGCTCTCCCTCCATTCCTCCCCATCCCCCCAACCCGGTGTCGTAGCCTACGAACACGCGCTTGCTGTTGTTCGGATCAATTGTTATGGCGGAGACGTTACCGCACCAGTTCGGCCAGAACCAGTTCCCGGCCATTTCCGCGGGATCGAACTGCGGCTGTGGCCTCCCCATGCTCTTCCAGTTGTCGCCGCCATCGGTCGTTTTGAACACCCTGTCGCCCCATTCCGTACCCACATAGACGGTGTTGTCCGTTGGATCAGTAAGATCCATGTCGACCGTTTTGTACTGTGCTCCGTTACCGTCCGGATCCATGGGAGCGGACCACACAGGGTCGCTATTGAAGTTGGATACTATGTACACACCGGACTTGGCCACCGCCCAGCCGTTTTCGCCTGAGGCATCGAGATCCAGATCTCTTATCTGGACCGCCTCAATGCCCTCGTTCATCTCGTAGAAGTGATAACCTGCATCGGTGCTGTATCCCACCCCTCTTGACGTTGGTACGTACAGCACGTCAGGATCGTTGGGGTCAATCTGAACGCAAGACGAAGTTGGGTAGGCTTTGTTGCTGTCCTTGCGCGGAAGGTTGGTCCATCCAACGCCCTTATTGCTGCTGACCATGGTGCCGCAGAAGGCATCGTATCCCGTGTCGGTATCGATGAAGGCGAAATCATCGCCTATGCCACTGTATTCATTCTCCAGTGCTACTGTCTCCCAACTGGTTCCATCGTTCTCGGAGTAGGCAATGGTATTGCTGGTCATACCGGATCTGTTCCATCCTCCCAGGAACAGCCGGCCATCAGGGCCGATTCCGAAAGCGCGCCATTCGTAGGAAGTGGCATTGTCGCTTGGAGGATTGATTTTGGTAAAAGTGGTCGAACTGCTTAACGTATCGTATGCATCTGAGGATTTGTAGATCTCGGCACCGGTTTGCATGTTGTTGTTCAATATGTATATGCAGCCATCGCTGGGATCAATGACCATCCTTTCGGGCCAGAGTCCAGAGGTGTCGGTGATCTGTGCCTTGCCGTCGGCGGTGAAGGCTCCGTCGGAATCCAGTGTGCCGAAATAGAGGTTGCTGGCAGGCTGGCCTTCGACCCAATAGCCGTCAACCCACTGGCTTACAACCCAGGTTTCACCCTCTGTCCAGTGAGCTTCTATCCATTTATTCTCCTCGTCGTAGTACCCCTCCACCCATTGTGGGTCTCCTTCCCAGTGTCCCTCTACCCAATAGCCATTTACCCAGTAGCCGCCTCCCCAAGAGGAGTCGACATAGAACATGCGCCCGTTGTATATCAAAGGCCTGCTGGCGTATCCCGACTCGATTTCAACCAGGGTCGGTGCCGTCCTGCCATCTGTTTTGTACAAGCCGTTCACGGAGATGTTGTCGCTGGTTAGCCTGCCCTCAAAGAAGAGCAGCCCGGAGCTGTTGTCCCCGGCGAATCTCGACCAGATTTCCCAGTTGGAGTCTTCCCCCATGCTGGGGACTGCCGCAAATTCGCCATACGTTGGAGGGTTGGTCGAGTGGTCGATCTCAGCATAGTAGACTTTGCTGGGGTTGTTGTTTGGCTGGCCAGGATCTACTTGTTGCTGATTCTCTCTTTCTCTGATAAAGATGCCGGACTTGTTTCCACCCAAGTCGATGACTTTGATATCCTCGACATTGGTTTGATCCGGCCTTTCCCAGACTTTGGAGAAGCTGTATCCGGCGTCGTTGCTGACCGCTATTCCACGGTCTGTTCTGACGTAGAATGCATCTTCACCGTTGGGATCGAAGGCGATAGCGCCCGGATGGGGCCAGACATTTCCACTGCGGGGAAGCATGCCCCAAACATCGCCCCCGTCGTCGCTAAACATGGTACCGGTGATGATGTCGTACCCACCTGAGCCATCGTTAACGAACGCGAAGTTCGGCCCCTGCCAAGCCCAGCAGTACTGGTCCCTGGTGCCGGTATTCCAGCTCACGCCGTCGTTTGTGGAGTAGATAGCTATTGATTCATTGAAGTCCTTCTCCGTCTGTTGCCAACCGGCAAGGTGGATGGCGCCATCCGGCGCGATTCCGAGGGATTCATATTGCCTTACTAGCTCAGATGTGCCACTTGGCGGGATTATTTTGGCAAAGGTGGTTGAGCTGTTTAAAGCATCATACGGGTCTGACGATTTGTAGATTACGCTGTCTATGTCATCGCCTCCCCAATGATTGCCTCTATCGAGGATATAGACCAGATTGCTGATCGGATGGATGACCGGAGCCATTATCTGGCCTTTGTTGTTGTCTCTTATCGGAATGCGTGACCCACTGTCCTCGGTGAAAGCTCCGGTTGTTGGATCTATCGTCCCAAAGCGCAAGCGGCAGACGTCGGTTTGCTTCTCCTGGGACCAGGTTTGCTCTACGAAAAACATGCGGCCATCATATATCGATAATGAATTGACGTATCCCAACCCCGAGGGACCGCCATCTTTGTCTGACTCAAACTCGAGCTGGGTTAGTGAACCAGCTTCAGTGGTACATCTGTAGATGCCGGGTTGGCGGCTGGTGTTGTCTGTTGAATTCTGATCTTGTGACCACCAGGCAAAATAGAGCCACCCGGAAGCGTCGTCCACGG
>JBGOWL010000160.1:0-4646 GCA_041478585.1 Dehalococcoidia bacterium
CCTCTTGTCGGATATAGGTTATCGCCTGATCCATAACATCATATTGAGCATCTTTGTGTCCTATATGCAGATCGGAAAGGATAAATTTCTTCAACATGCCCTCCCTGTGGTAATCATGAAAGGATAATAAGGCAAGCAGAAATCCCTACAGGCCAATTTTAATCATAATCTAATTCACATGATAGAGTGTGATAACAATAAAAGCTCATTTTACTATTTTGGTGGAGACTCGGTCTCTCCCTGAAACAATTCTTGAATGGATTACCCTTATTCATCTAGCTCCCTCATAACAGGTCTCCTGGGATACCTGACACCAGACCAGGTATTTACTCAATCCCGGTGGAAGCGACCCATGGAGGTACGGTAGAATCCTTAATCCGCATACCTTTAGGACAGCAGGTGGCCTATGCACCTCGTGGTGTTTCGGTAGTCACACCGGATTTGACCGGAACTCGACGGCGTAAGCGATCCGTCAGGCTATAGAGTACCGGTATCACCACCAACGTCAACAGCGTCGAACTGAACAGACCGCCAATGACCACGACTGCCAGCTCAGCAGCTATGAGAGTCCCCGCGCCTACTCCCAAAGCCAGTGGAACCATGGCAAAAATCGTAGTCAGCGCTGTCATCAGGATCGGGCGCAGCCTGGTCTGCCCTCCTTGGACCAGAGCGTTGTAGGTACTCATGCCCCCTTTGCGTAGTTGCTCCACCACGGCAATAAGCACGATGGCATTGGTGAGGACGATGCCCACCAGCATCAAAACCCCCATCATGCCCGATACGCCCAGTGTGTAGCCACTGATAAGCAGTCCCAGCAGGGCGCCGACGGATGCCAGCGGCAAGCTGACCATTATGATCAGCGGATTCAGTATCGACCGCATCATGAGGACTAGTATCAGGAAAGAAATCCCGATGGCAGCTACTATGGCAATGCCCATACGGGAGAATGTGCTGCTCATCTCCTCTGCCACACCACCCATCTTCACCTCTACGCCATCATGGGGCGATAGACTGTTGATCTTCTTCTGAACCGCCTGGTTGACTGCGCCCACGTTCTTCGCGGTCACCGCGCCGCTGATAGTCGCCGAGAGTCTCAGGTCGGTATGGCTGATGTGAGTCGGCCTCTGCAGCAGCGCCACATCGGCGACATCAGTCAGCGCCACAGAATCGGGCCAGCCGATTCTCAGTGTTTCAGCTTCTTCCACGCCGGTCAGACCTTGAGCCACTCCTTTGATGAAGACGGGGTGTTTCGATCCATTGATGTTGGCTTCCACACCGGGCACGTTGCCGCCTATCATAAGAAAGTAGAACTCCTGCTGCAATTGCTCCAGTTGAGCCTGAGAGAGTCCCAGCTCTGCCATCTTGCTGGGAGACATGGCAATGTCAAGCTTGGGTACCACCATGGTCAGTTCGCTCTCAAGGTTGGCCAACCCGTCCAACCCCTGAAGTTCGGTGTAAAGCTCGCCAGTGGTCCTGGCGATGGCATCAGGATCTTCCCCCTGGATCGAGATGTCCACGCCGGAGAATCCCATCTCAGCCCCGCCCGACGCTGACGTCGACACGGCTATGCCTTCACCCCCAGCTATCTCCTGGACGGCAAGGCGCAGGGCTTCAGCCTCCTTGTCCATATTGGCCCCGGAGTCAAGATAGACATTGATCTGAGCGGTATTTGAGCCGCCGCCCGAAGCAGCGCCTATAGCGCCTGTCAGAGAGGTGGAAGTGCCGATGGTAGTGAAGTAGTCCTGGATCTCATCGTTGCCATCTAGGAGTGTCTCTACCTGAGCTGCCACCTCGCTGGTAACCCTGATGTCAGTCCCCGGCTGCATCTGTATATCCACAATCAGCATCTTCTCACTCATGCCTGACATGAATGAGGTGCCGATCATCGGCAGCAGGCCCAGGCTGCCCACAAATAGCACTCCGGCGATGGCCAGGGTGAGAGCACGGTGTCCAAGCGCCCACTTCAACACAGGTGTATAGGCCTTCTCGTACCAGGACTGCTTAACCTTGACCTTGGCCTTTCCACCTACCAAGAATTTGGACAGGGTTGGTACCACCATCAATGCCACCAGCAGCGAGGCGAGCATGGCGAAGGTTACTGTCAGGGCAAACGGTATGAACATTTCGCCCACGATGCCGCCGACAAACATTAGTGGCAGGAAGATAGCCACCGTCGCCAGAGTTGCTGTCGTGATCGGCGTTGCCACCTCTTTTGCGCCGCCAATAGCCGCTTCTCTGAAGTCCTCGCCCTTTTGGCGACGGCGGTATATGACCTCTACCATGACAATGCTGTCATCAATCAAGCGACCCACCGCAATAGACATAGCGCTCAGCGTGAGAATGTTGATGGTTATGCCGGACAAGCGCATAGCCAGAAAACCGAACAACATACTTAATGGAATGGATATAGCGGTGACCAGCGAGGCACGCACCGCCATTAAGAAGAGGAAGACTACCACTATCGCCAGAGCGCCACCGACCACCGCCTTTTCCACCAGTGTCCCTATGCTGGACTCAATGAAATCCGACTGGTCAGACACAATGGTGATCTCCACATTGTCATTGCCGAGGCCTCTTCCTATTTCATTGGCCTTGGCCACCACTGCATTGGCCACTTTGACTGTGTTGGACGTGTCGTCCTTAACCACATTGATGGTCAGACTGGGCTGGCCATCGGTGCGTGTGACCACTGCCATCGGTGCTGGCCCTTGGCCAACCTCAGCTATCTGTCCAAGCACAACATTGTCAGTTCCCAGCGGGGTATTCTCGATCTCGGCCAGAGAAGCATATGCAGGTGGAAGGCGACTGATGATCTGGGACATGGAGATGCTGTACTGGTTCATCTTCTCGGGGTCGGGGGCAATTATGACCTGTTCCCTTTCGCCACCCTCGGTCTCCACGCTTAGAACGCCCTTGACTTCTCTCAGCGCAGGCACGATCTGTGTGTCAGCAATCTCCTTTAGCTGATCAGGAGGAAGATCCCCGCTGAGGCTGAGAGTTACCAACGGCATCATGGTCGTCAGATTGATGGGGATGACCCGGGGGTTTTCTCCGATGTCAGGATTGGTCTGGGGAAAACTGAGCACCTCAGGTGGAAGTTCCAGTTCGCTGATACCCTGGCGCAGAGTGTCAGTCACCCGGTCCATATTGGTGCCAAATTCGAATTCGGCAAAGATGACAGAGATGCTGTCAGCGGAGGTTGAGGTTACGTGCTTTAGACTCTTCCCCTCCCAGCGTTCCCAGATAAGCTCCTCAATAGGGGCAGAGACCCTGCTCGCTACCTCATCAGGCGAGGCCTGAGGGTAGACGGTAATGACCGTGGTGTACGGGAACTCGATATCAGGTATCAACTCCATCTTGAGGCCGAGGATGGCCCAAATAGACACTCCGGCCAGCAAGACTACTATTGCCAGGGTCACCAACCGGCTGCGCAGCGCCAACTTAGTCAAATGCCACATTGAACGCTCCTTTCAGTTGCCCACCACATAGTTCCACAATGCAAATACTTGGAAAATGGAATAGGAATGCCAGAAAGTCATCGTGTATCCCTGTTCAAGTTAGAGGCCACTTTGGCCAGCAGGGTGAGCAAGATAATCTGCTCCTCCGGTGTCAGACACCCAAGAATGCTCTGGGCACTGCGTGCTGCATGGCTCTCAATGGCCTCGTGGAGTTGTCGGCCGACATTTGTCAGAGCTACTCTGACCACCCTCCCGTCCGCAGGGTCGGGCAATCTCTGCGCATAGCCGTGTTCCTCCAGGAGGCTGACCATGCGGCTCACGGTGGACAGGGGCAGTGAAAGGGCTCCGCTGAGTTCTCCCATTGTTGGCTTGGTGTCTCGACACAGCATGCCAGCCATGCGATAGAAGACGGGGGGCTCGGCAACAAGGTGAGAACTGAGTTTGGGGTGGATAGGATTGAGATGGCCTCCAAGGTGAGCCATCACCTCAGGAGGCATTGGTGTGATGTTGGGAAGTATTTCAGCCAGATATCGCAGGAACTGGGCTACTTGATCAGTTGATGGCTGTTGCTCACCACCAGCTGTCATTGTTCTTTGCCATGGTATATTTCCATTATGGAAGTACATTATAATTGTGAGTCTGGCCAGTTGTCAAACAAGATCAGGCGAAGCCTGGCGTGAACCGCAGACCACTGTCCCAGTGCGGAGCGCCTCGTCTATGGTGATCTGGAGCCCCCTAGCCTGAATGTTGGCCGGAACTGGCTCTTAACAGACTCCGCCAGATCATAGATAACTCCCCAGGTGCGACCAGCCTCCAGAACAGCTTTTGTGGGACCATCGATCGTACTGAAGAATTGCCGGAAGGCAGCTAGATCGTTCTGCAGAGATGCCTGGGACAATATGCTGCCCGTTTCATCCTTCGCTACCACCCTTGAGTACCGCTTGTGGGCGTCCACACCTGCATATGGCATGTTTCCCTCCTGCAATAAGATTTGCTGCCATCGTATCGCAGAACTGGACGCCTTTCATCATGCCATCTGCCTATCGTAACCTCAGTTCCACCATACATGACTTTTCGACAGCGGAAAATCGACATACTGCTTGAGGTTACGATAGCCCACTCCTAGTCTCCCGCCCTGGCAGCCAGCACGTGCTCCAAGAGTCTGGCCTGTCAAGTACTATTAGTTAC
>JBGOWL010000055.1:0-7793 GCA_041478585.1 Dehalococcoidia bacterium
CAAAGATGATGTCCGCCAGGGCATTGCCGCCTTCCATCCCAGGATACCAGGCCATCAAGATCGCAGGAGCCTTCTCACGCCAAGCTTCAGTGATGATGGCACTGCCCCCCAAGAGGACCACCACCGTCCTTGGGTTTTCGGCAGCAATCCGCAGGATCAGAGCCTCATCGTGCCGCTTCAAGGTCAGAGTATCTCTGTCACCCCCCTTGTGAAACATATATTCTCCTTCATCCCTGTGGGTGTATCCCACCACAACGACAACAGCATCAGCCTTGCGCGCCATGTCGGCGGCCCTGTCCATGTCTCTCCCATTCCTGTACGTAATCTCGCAACCCTGTGGTGCCGCTGCGCGGAATCCCATAAGCGGTGTGATCACATAGGGTGGCCTGACCATGCTGCTGCCTTTGTCACCGATGTTGGGCGTATTAGCCAGCTTGCCAATCACTGCGACGCGTTTTACCTGGGCAGCATCGATGGGGAGTACCCGGTGATGACCGTCTCCCATCCTCCCGTTCTTAAGCAACACAATGGATTTCTGTGCAGCCTCACGAGCCAGTGCTATGTGCGCCGGGCTGACTACAGCCAGTGGCTTGTACCGCGACGGCTCACCTACCTGGGCGAATCTTTTCTTCTGTCTCAGGATGCGAAGCACTGCCTCGTCAATCACATCCTCCGAAACCTCGCCTTCCTGCACCAGTTTCATCAGCCTTTTCCCAAAGTGAATGGTAAAGGGCATCTCGATGTCCACGCCCGCACTGGCGGCTCTTCCATTGCGAATGCCGCGCAGGAAATCAGATACCACAAAGCCTTCAAACTCCCATTCGTTCTTCAAGATGTCCCGCAGGAGGTGACGATTGTGACCACAGTAATGCCCATTGACCTTGTTATAGGCACTCATCACGCATGCAGCGCCTTCATCGACGCACCGTTTGAAGTGCGGCAGGTAGACCTCGCGCAAGGTCCTCTCGTTCATCCGGACATCAACACGGAACCGAGCGTTTTCAATGCTGTTGGCAGCGAAATGCTTGACACAGGCCATGATATGGCGCTGGACACCCCGCACAGACGCCGCACCCATCTCACCGAGATGATATGGATCTTCTCCATAGGTCTCCTGAGCCCGACCCCAGGCTGGATGTCTCAGTACGTTGATACACACACTGCCCAGGAGGTTGGCCCCTTGGGTTCTGGCCTCAACACCCATAGCATCACCGATCCGCTCTTCCAGGTCGGTATCCCACGAAGCACCACGGGCCATCGAGACTGGAAAACAGGTGGAGTGGTACATGGCTACCCCCCGGGGACCATCACTAAATTGAATACCCGGAATGGATAGCCGGAGATTCACACCCCCCGGCATAGGGCTTCTGTTATAGCCGATAAACAGCCAGGTGAGGCCGGATGCAGGTGGCGTATCGCCTGACATCTGGTGAATCTTCTCTTCGAGGCTCATCTGAGCCAGCAGGTGTCTAGCCTTCTCCTCAACCTGCTCTATTGTGAGAGATACATCCTCTTTGAGCGCTCCCCATTCCACGGGGACCATCTTGGTTCTTGTCATCTTCACAGTGCCTCTTGCCCAATGTGTATTCCACTGCGGTCATATTCAGGTCAGATTATCACATATTCTGGGTGTGCAGAAAACCTCATGGGCCTTAGCCTGTCGGTGTTTGCGGCTAGTTGACGCACTCTGGCTGCTTGTGATATTGTCCGAGGCAAGAGATGCCACTGGTCTCAAAAGGAACTAAGATAGCAGAAAGGGGCGACTAACATGGCAGAGTTGGGTTGGCAGATAGATGATCCGACAATAGAGAGCATTTCATATACCAAGGATGCATCTGGTTTCTGGACCGTCTCCATTGTGTTGCAGGAGGCGCACCCCGGCAGCCTGGCGACGAAAGTCGTGAGTGCAAAGCTAAAGGCGTATGGCGAGGATGTTGCCCAGAGCCTGTGGCCCGTCTCGGGATCAAGACAAGAAGGTCAAGCAGCGAAGACCACTTTGACCTTCCAGACCGGGGCGGCAAAATATCCCCGCAGGGCAAGGGTGGTAATAGGGCTGACAGAGAAGTAGCTCCCAAAACGCGTCTCCTGAATGATGGCCAAGATGGGTGAGCAGCGATATTGTCAAACAGAAGGGGGACGGTTTGCCAAGGCTGTGAACAGACTCCCTTTTGAACATTCTCTCTTGATTCTCTGCGGTTCATGACAGCGGCGCCTTTCGGAGAACTTCAGAGTGCTGTGAAAGGTGATTGACCTCTTAAGATCATGTATGCCCTTGTTTACTCTATGTTAGTCGACACTCTGCTGCGAGGTGTCAGGGTTTGCGTTCCCGACTTCTCCGGCATGAAAGCAGGAGATGGAGTGTTGGATGTCTGCTGCGGGACAGGAGCCCAAACGCTCGTCTACGCCAGAATGGGCATCTTCTCCACCGGAATCGACCTGGACGGCCGTATGATAGAGTTTGCCGAAAAGGCAAGAACAAGACAACATTTGGCATGTGTATCCTTCCATAGGGCAAGCGCCCAGCATTTGCCATTCAAGGACAAATGCTTCGACTACGCGTCCATTTCTATGGCGCTTCACGAAAAGGAAAGCCCAGCGAGAGATGTAATCATTTCTGAAATGCAGAGGGTGACTAAGAAAGAGGGTGTACTCGTTTTTGTGGATTACAGGGTCCCTTTTCCGCAGAACGCATATTTCTATTTTGCCAGATTCGTCGAGTCAATAGCAGGAAGTGACCATTTCAGACATTTCAGAGACTACATCAACCAGGGTGGACTGGATGCACTACTGAAGAAGAATCAGCTCCAGTCACAAAAGACGGGGCACCTCATGAAAGGCCTCCTGACAATAGTGAAAACAAGAAACGTCTAGCAGTGGCCCCGGCCACTTCGTGCTCCTCTTGCACATTCTGCGAATATGTGTTAACTTCATGGAACTGGTTTCAGTTTAGGTTATCAATAGTCTGTTAGCCTTCCCGAGTGTAGCCACTGGCTCTGGATGACCCCGACTCTAGCCAAATATCACAGGAAAGGAGGTCATCCAATGAGTTTTGTGGACAAGTCCATCAAGTGCTCCGATTGCGGATCCGATTTCGCCTTCGGTACCAGCGAACAGGAACTGTTTGCCCAGAGAGGCTACACCAACGATCCTAAGCGTTGCCCATTGTGCCGCGCGAACAGGAAAGCCCAGAGCAACAGTTCTTCGGGATACAGTCAGTCCACGCGACAGATGTTCCCGGCCGTATGTGCCGAGTGCGGGAGGGAAACACAGATACCCTTTGAGCCGCGACAAGGCAGACCGGTCTACTGCAGCGATTGCTACAGAGTCAGGTCAAACGGCGTGCGAGTTTGATCTCAGCGACGGGAGGGCGGTTAAGACCGCCCTCCCGTGTTCTTATTTCGGAATCTCATCATTCATCATTATTCGGCGAACCGGCTTTCTTGCCAAGGAGAATCTGAGCCAAAAACCACCAGGTTGCAATCCACAGGCAAACGCCATCCCATATTCGAAGATTTCAAGGACTGCCGCTGAGAATCAGGGACTACACCTCTTCTGCGGACACCTGCTTCTCGAACGTTAGCCAATAGCTTGGGTTGCAGTTGCAGGCAGTAGGTACCAGGTCCCTCACAGATAGTAGAGCGAAAAGACCGAAGAGCAATGTCTAGTGCAGCCAAGTCTTGCCTGAATACCTCATAAGCAAAACTCCAAAAGTGGTCCTAGGGCATGCACCAACGGCCGTTAGTTCCCGGTCAAATCCCTTCGCCGAAAGCGCCAGACGGCCAGACCGCCCAGCGCCAGAATGTAGACCATCAGGACCAGGAAGGCGTGAAGCGCGCTGGGGAATGTGCCGAAAAATCCGCCCGTGGGGAAGGGTATCACCAGTACATCATCTCCCGATCTCATCCACGCGGTGGCATTGCGGCCCAGCATATAGGAGGCCGGTGTCTCGAACCATGTGAAGAGGTTGACAAAGATAGCCGCAACAATCGATTCAGCATAGTAATAGACCATTGAGATGGCCATTCCGGCCGAAGACGAAGTGGTAAGCACCGTGAAGAATGCAGTCACAGCTATGTAAGGCAAAAAGGCAAACCAGACCTTGCCAAAGGCAATTGGCACATCCAGCCATCGCGCTGATCCTGAGGATCCCGCGGGAGCGTCTCCAGCCAGTGCTCCGGCAATCAGGCTGCTGACCGCAGTGGCCGCCATTACGATCAGGAGAGCGCCCGCTGCCACCAGCCCGAGCAGCATTACCTTGCTCGCCAGGTACTGCCAGCGCCCCGTGCCCCTGGCAAGAATGGAACGAAGCGTCCCCCAACGGTACTCTGTACCCAGAACGGAGGCGGTGAGAATCACAATGAGAAAGATGCCAATGGTGTAGGCCAGACCAAGAGCATTGGGGATGCTTCCGGGCAGGGTGAAGTTGTCATAGACATCGCTGCTTTCCGCGGTACGGTTGAAGAAGTAACTCACCCACACGAATAGCTGCGAGACAACTAGGAGAACGCCCAGCAAAATCCACGGCAGCCACCGCCGCCTCAGCTTGTACCACTCCCATCGTGTCAGGTTCATGATATGGGCCATCATGAGGTTTCCCCGCGCGTGGAAGGGCTGTCGTCGCCCGTGACTTCCAGAAAATAGTGTTCCAGGGAGACCTGAACCGGCGCCATCTCCTTCACAGCAACGTCCTGCTCTGCCAGGGCTATGGTCAATTCCCCGGACCTCTCCGGCGGCGCCTCCGCCATCAAGTACCCCTTCTCAGCCGTAACGGCTATCACCCAGGGGAGCGCTGATATAATGCTGGCAGCCTTGGTATCATCGGTGGTGCTCAGCCGGATGGCTCCTCGCTGTCGCAGCAGATCGCGAATTGCGCCCTGAGCTATCAGTCGTCCTCGCGAGAGGATGGCAACGCGATCACAAACCTGTTCCACTTCATGGAGCAAGTGGCTGGAGAGCAACACGGTGCGTCCTTCGCCGCTCAGGTGGCGTATCAGCTCCCGCACCTCTGCCATACCCGCAGGGTCCAGCCCGTTTGTCGGCTCGTCCAGGAAGAGCAGAGTTGGGTCACCAAGCAAAGCATAGGCAATGCCCAGTCGCTGCTTCATGCCTTGGGAATAGGTGGAGAACTTGCTATGGGCGCGGCTGGAAAGGCCCACCATCTCCAGCAAACGCTCAATATCCTTGGAATCGCCGCGGCCGATGATGCCCTGGAAATATTGGAGATTCGCTCGACCCGAAAGGTAGGGATAGAAGGCAGGACTCTCCGCAATGGCACCGACGTGGTGCAGAGCCTCCTGTTGTCCACTGTTCGTATCGCGGCCCAAAAGGCGGAAGGTCCCGGACGTGGGGGCAACCAGGCCCAGCACCATGCTCATGGTTGTGGTCTTGCCGGAGCCATTGGGGCCGAGAAGCCCGAAGACTCCACCACGAGGCACCTGAATCGACAGGCTGTCCACAGCAAGTACGGGTCCGTACCGCTTGGTCAGTGCCTGGGTCTCAAGAACGAGCTCATTCATACGTGTGCGGCTCTTGCGCAGTGTACACCGCAGCCAGCATCTCGTCAATGTGTGATCTGTTTGGACAATCTTCCCATGAGATGCGCTGCTTTCGGGGTGATAGGAAGGCTCATCGCACATCCTATGACTTGCAGCACGAGAGAGGAAGCACCGATCCAGGGTTCGGGCATACAGCTGACGAAGGGACAGTAATGCCAAAGCACACTACTGACGTGTTGGCTGGAAATAGTCGGGGCTATGGGCCAAAGGAGCGAAGCTGATAGACAGAGTAGTTGGGAGCCTGCAGAGCCGTACATGGTCACCATCCATCTTGCATGGCAAGGCGCTTTCCATGGTAGCGCAGGAAACGATCGATAGCCCGGCAGGCGTTTGACATGGAGTAGTAGATGGGCAGCTCCGCATCGCAATATCTTCGCCGCAGAGCATCAAAGTGCTTTTCCTGATCGGTGAGGGCGGAATCAAGTACTACAGCGATAGGCTTATCTACCTCTTTGTGTACCTTCAGAATAGTGTCGCAGAAGGAGTCAAACCACACATCGAAGACGGCCCAGGGATGCTGGCCAAAAACGCAATTGGACATCATCAGATCAAAGCCCTGATATGCCAGAAAGTGCCTGGCGATATTGTAGGTGGCCTCGGGGAACATGTTCAGTTCGATGGGGTTGGTCAGGATAAGCCCCGCTTCGCTATCCAGGAATCCTCTGATTCTGTCCAATAGGGCTTGAGGGATCACTGGAAGGGTGAAACCATTGGCAGCACAAGCATCGGTAGCCATGACGCTGGCACCGCCACCTCCACCAACCATGGCCACCTTCCTCCCCTTGGGAAGTGGCAGAAACCGAAAGGTGACTGCCATGTCAACGAGTTCCTCCAGAGTGTGAACACGGATAGCCCCGGCTTGTTCCAGTAGAGAGGTCCAGACTTGGTCGGATCCCGATAGCGAGCCAGTGTGTGAGGCTGCTGTGCGTGTCCCGAAGGCAGTTGAACCCCCCTTGAGGACTATCACCGGCTTGCTGGATGCCAGTTTATTCAGAACCTGCCGGAGTCGCTCGCCGTCCTTGACCCCTTCAATGTAGGCTGCCACCAGATCCGTCTCGGTATCTTCAGTCAGATATTCGAACAGATCGCTTTCATTAACGTCGCAGGCGTTTCCATAGGAGATGACTTTGCTGAAGCGGATGCCTCTCTCGGCTGCCAGACGAACGAAATAGATGGTATTGCCACCGCTCTGGCAGACGAGAGACACCCCTCCAGCCTCCCTGGGGAAATCGGCGACGAATGAGAAACCGACCCTGGGACTGTATACTCCCATGCAGTTGGGGCCGATGAGTCGTGTACCGCTGGCCTGCGCCAAACGGACGATGTCCATCTCCAACTGCCGCCCTTCATCGGTGCCAGTTTCGGAGAAACCAGACGTAAAGAGCGAAACGACCTTTACTCCCTTCTCTGCACAATCTCTGAGCAACTGCGGCACAAATCGAGCCGGTATGCAGCAGATGACATGGTCCACTGAGCCAGGGATGTCTTTCATGCTGGCATAGATTTTCATGCCTGACATCTCTCCGCCATCGGGGTGGACGGGGTAGATTCTTCCCTTGAAACCGAAACTGATCAGGCTCTCAAGATACCATTTCCCGGCTGTCATCGGACCGACGCCGGCTATGGCTACCGAAGCTGGATTGAAAGCTGTGTCCAGATTTGCCATTCTGTTCATGATTATCAATTTGCCTCGCCAATCTTCATCATTTAATGCTGGTGAATTCGTTTACATTGCCTTCAATTATAGGTGTAACCATCGTGATTCGGCCACTCTGGAGAAAATAGGTTGGAGCTGCCTGGACTGGTAGAACCCGCGTCCAATCAAGGAATGAAGGGTTCTTTCCTTGACAAGGTCGTGTTGCTTCTAATAGTCTAATGCCAGAGAGGAGGAGGTTTATGCCGATAAACAAGATAGTCTCTAGCTTCGATGAAGCTGTGGCCGACATCCCCGATGGTGCCGTGATCATGGTTGGTGGCTTTGGCACAGTAGCCAGTTGCCCTACTCTGCTGTTGGAAGCTCTTGCCCGGAAGGGGGTGAAGAATCTCACCACGATATCCAATACAACCGGCTTCGGTTCGGACGTGTGGAAGCTCTTGGGCTACAAGTTTGCTGAGGACATGGACGTTCTGGTCCGCAATGGCCAGATAAAGAAGGCAATTGTTGCTGCGCCGGTGAGCACTGTATACCAAAATAATTTCGAGAGACTGCTCAGGGCAGGAAAGGTGGAGGTGGAGATG
>JBGOWL010000258.1:0-2980 GCA_041478585.1 Dehalococcoidia bacterium
CTGGCGACAGGAAGGCAGCCAGCCCCCCCTTTATTACCTGCTCATGGCAGGGCTTACCTTCTGGATCAACACAGATGACCTGCCAGAGCGGCTCTGGTATAACCCTCACGCTCAAACCGGGGTTCCTCTGGCGCATGGGAACAAAAACATGGTAGTGCATACGACTGCGGACCGCTTTCCTTATCGGGGGGCCGTATTGGCCGTGCATCTAATCCGTTGGTTGTCTTTACTGCTGCAAGCCGTGACCGTGGTATTCACCTACTTCATCGCAGACGAAGTCAGCAAACATGATCAAGCAATGTCATTGTTGGCAACCGCTCTAGTGGCATTCAATCCTATGTTTCTGTTCATTGCTGCATCCGTGAATAACGACAACTTGATTGTGCCGCTGTCCACTGTGACTCTGTGGCTATTGCTACTCATCTTGAGGCAGGGGATCACATTGCGGCGTGTAGTTGTGCTTGGCGTGTTGTGCGGATTGGCGGCTTTGACCAAGCTCAGTGGCCTCGGTCTGGTCGGGTTGAGCATTGCTGTTTTATTCGTCGTGGCCATGAGGGACCGGAAAACGCAATGGTTCTGGCGCGGCGTGGTGGCCATAGGGATTGGGGTCGCAGCTATTGCCGGGTGGTGGTATCTTCGCAACTGGCGACTGTATGGTGATCCGCTGGGAACTGGCATGATGCTGCAAATCGCTGGTGGGCGAGCCGAGCCTGCCAATTGGAAAACCCTGCTGGGAGAATTCCAGGGCTTCCGTATCTCCTACTGGGGGCTATTTGGTGGAGTGAACGTGCTTGCACAGCAGTGGATCTATTGGCTTTTTGACGCGATGACAATTGGCGCTCTTATCGGCTGGATTGCTCTACTACTGCAGTATGCCCGCCATCGGCCGGCTGTTCAGCATACTGGTGTGTTAGCTTTGTGGGTGGCCATAACGGCAGTGAGTCTGATACGCTGGACGATGTTGACCCTGGCTTCACAAGGAAGACTGCTTTTTCCAGCAAGTGCAGCGATTGCAGGCTTGATGGCAATTGGACTATTGTGGTGGGCACGCGGACGTATGCGTTACCTCCTTGCCGCGATTCTAGGCACACTGGTGTTTGTTGCGGCAGCAACCAGCCCGGTGCTGGCAATTGCACCCGCCTATGCGCAGGCCCCTGTGCTGGACGAACACGACTTGCCGCCTGATATGAGACCGATTTATGCGGATTTTGAAGGGAAGATGATGCTGCTGGGATACCATCTCGGCTCCCGGGCCATCCATCAAGGTGACCAGCTGTCGGTAACTGCATACTGGAAAGCACTAGCGCCAATGTCAGAAGACTATAGCGTGTTTGTTCAGCTGTTTGACCATGACCATCAAAAAGTCGGCGCTCTTGATACCTATCCGGGCTTGGGTACGCGACCAACCTCTCTGCTTCAACCAGGCCAAATAATCGCTGACCACTACGCCGTTGAGGTCACCAAACCTATAAGCCAGCCCAGCGCCTGTGACGTGGAAATCGGCCTCTATGAGTTGCAGACGATGAAGGGCTTGTCGGCTAAAGATCCGCAGGGGCAAGAGGTGGGGAGAGTCGTGCTCTCGGGGGCCAAGTTGGTACCCTTACGCTGGCCCCAGTACCAGCCAGCTGTAGAGACCCAGTTCCGTTTCGCGGACAAGGTGACTCTAATAGGTGTGGACGTAGAACCTGAAAGGGCCTTGCCGGGCCAGGATATACACCTGACGTTGTATTGGCAGGCGGATACACCATTGGCTGAGGACTGGACAGTCTTTGTCCACGTCCTAGACCCAAACGGAACGGTGATAACCCAAGCGGACAGCCCGCCAGCATCTGGAGCCTACCCAACCAGCCTCTGGAATACGGGTGAGGTGATTGCTGATAGACACATCCTGCATTTGCCTGTCGACATATCTGCCACTGAGTGCCTCATAAGAGTGGGATTCTATCGCCCAACTGACAACTGGCGCCCTCCAGTCACAGATGCCGGGGGCAATCCGCTGCCGGATGGGATAGTCATGCTGCCTGTTAAGATTGTGATCACAAGACAATGAACGTGGCTGCTCCCTTGTGCAATAGGCATCTACCAAGAGGGATGCGCTCTCTGCTTTTGCTTGCTTTCATCGTGTTGGCACTGGCCTTTAGTGTGGTAGATCCGCTGTTTGAGCCTCCGGACGAGTTGCCACACTATCGTTACATCCGTGATCTTATCGAGACACACCGTTTGCCCGTGCTCGAACTGGGAGGTGGTCAGCTCCAGAGCCACCAGCCGCCGCTGTACTATCTTCTAGGGGCTGGTCTGATTTGGTGGCTGCCTTCTAATGACCTCAATCCCTGGTTCACCAGAAAGAACGATTTCTGGGCATACGCTTCAGGGCCTGAAGAACACTATAACAAGAACCAATACCTACATTGTGATGAAGCGTTCCCCTACAAAGGCATAGCTTTAGGTGTCCATCTCGTGCGCTTGCTCTCCGTTCTGCTAGGCGCAGTCTCGGTGTGGATAACTTACCGGATTGGAAGAGAATTGTGGCCGACCTCTCCTGAACTTGCTTGGGGTGGTGCCAGTCTAATGGCCTTCACTCCAATGTTCCTATTCATTAGCGGTGCAATCAATAATGATACACTCGTGACTACGCTATCAGCAGCGACCTTGTGGCTGTGTATACTGACGCTACGTCAAGGATTCACTCTGAAGAAGGACTTGCTCCTCGGATTGATACTCGGAGCGGCGATTCTGACCAAGATCTCGGCACTCGCGCTGCTGCCCATCGTCGGCTTCACGCTGATTGCGCGTGCCAAACTTCATCAAGAGCCGTCTGGTTTATGGAAATCTGCAAGTACCATCCTAGCGATACTTGTAATCTCAACTGGCTGGTGGTTTGTGCGAAATTGGCTATTGTATGGAGATCCAACTGCCATTACGCGCACCCTCAAAGTGTGGCATGAACGCCCTGAAGGTCCGAACGTGCAAGCTGCCATAA
>JBGOWL010000059.1:0-7627 GCA_041478585.1 Dehalococcoidia bacterium
CCAGGCTCGTGGCGCACATTGGTGAACATGGTATGGGTGATATAGGCATAGGTAAATGAATCAGTGAGACCCATCCGGTCGTAGAACAGGTGTCTGCAAGCCTTGCCTATGGCAATACCATCGCGGGGCATGAGGCAAAGCTCCTTGGCCAACGTCTTCACCTCGGCCTCCAGTTTATCAACAGGCACTGTTCTGGTTACCAGCCCTATCCGCTCAGCTTCTACACCGTCTATCTGTCTGCCACTTATGTAAAGGTCCAGCGCCCGCCTCATACCCACGGTCATCATCAGGTGGCCAAAGGTGTGCTCGCCGCCACCGGCAAACCCTATCCTCTGTCCGGGGAAGCCCATCTTGCAGTCATCGGAGCAGATGAAGAAGTCACAGAGCATGGCTATCATCAGCCCTGCTTCCAGGGCAAAGCCATGCACCTGGGCGATGGTCAATTTGGAACAGAAGAAGAATCTCTTGTAGCCCTCGCTGATCCCCATTTTGTCCATCTTCAACCTTATTCTCTGGCTGGGGCGGGCGTCTTCCTTCTTGGTCCCGAAACCATAAACAAAGCCTACTTTGCTGAGGTCCTGGCCCGCAGAGAAGCAGCGGCCGGCTCCCTTGAAGATGATCACCTTGACCTCATCGTCTTCTTCCGCCCTGGTAATAGCGTCCAGTACTTCGGCGAAGTCCTCTCCCACCGAGATGATAACGTAGGAGTTCATCTTCTCCGGCTTGTTGAAGGTGATCGTGGCGATCTCACCCTCTTTCTCATAGATGACATACTTGTAGTTCTTCTGGCTCATACCTTCCTCCATGTCAGACTATTGGAAATCGTTCTCAATGCTACCATTCTGAGCGCTCGTGTGTCAATTTGAGCTCCTCTGTTAACATGACATTTTAATTGACCCCAGACTGGGGCGGGTGTAGAATGCGGTTGGGGGCAAGAACACTAGGGTGAGCTGGCACGAATCCTGTGGTATCTTTGGAGTCTATGCTCCGAAGGAAGACGTAGCAAGGCTCACCTTCTATGCACTGTTTGCCCTGCAGCACCGGGGACAGGAGAGCAGCGGCATCGCCACCACGGGCGGCGACGGTATATGGCTGCACACCGGAATGGGACTGGTCTCCCACGTCTTCGATGAAGCAGCCCTGAGCCGCCTGCCCGGAACCATCGCCATCGGACACAACCGCTACTCGACCGCCGGTTCAAGCAGGCTGGCCAATGCCCAGCCCATAGTAGTGGAAGGTGCCCTAGGCAAGATAGCTCTGGCCCACAACGGCAACATCGTCAACGCTGTGCCACTGCAACAGGAACTGGCCGAGAAGGGTTACCGCTTCACCACTTCCACCGATTCAGAAGTCATCGCCTACCTTATCCTCGACTCGCCCGGGAATGACTGGGTGGAGAAGATCAGCCACGCCATGCAGCGGCTGCAGGGGGCATATTCGCTGGTTATTCTCACCAATGACAAACTGATAGGCGTTCGCGATCCCATGGGAGTGCGGCCTCTCTCCCTGGGAAAGCTGAATGGTGGCTGGGTACTGGCGTCGGAGAGCTGCGCTTTGGATCATATCGGCACCGGACTGCTGCGCGAGGTCGAGCCCGGCGAGATAGTGGTCGTTGACGCCAGTGGGGCCAGGGGCTACCAGGGCGTGGTACCGAACAGGAACGCACTATGTGTTTTTGAATATATCTATTTCGCCCGTCCCGACAGCACCATCGGCGGCCGATTGCTCTATCGCGCACGAGAAGCTATGGGCCGCAGGCTGGCCCAGGAATACCCTGTGGAGGCTGACCTGGTCATCGGTGTCCCCGACTCGGCCACGGTGGCCGCCCACGCCTACTCCAAGGAGTCAGGCATTCCCTACGCTGAAGGACTGCTGAAGAACCGCTATGTGGGACGCACCTTCATCCAGCCTGACCAGCGGATCAGGGAGTTGGGTGTTGGACTGAAGTTTAACCCTCTGAGGGAAATCATGGATGGAAAACGGCTGGTCGTGGTTGATGACAGCATCGTCCGCGGCACCACCACACCCCACGTCATCAGCCTGCTGAGAAAGGCCGGGGTAAAAGAAATACACATGCGCGTTTGTGCCCCACCCATTTGCTATCCCTGCTTCTTCGGAGTGGATATGGCCACACGCTGGGAGCTTATCGCCGCCAGGAAGAGCATACCCGAGATCAGGGATTTCATCGGCGCCGACTCCCTGGGCTATCTCAGCCTGGATGGGTTGGTCTGGGCAGTGGACCTTCCGAAGGAGAACCTCTGCCTTGCCTGCCTTACCGGAGACTACCCTATCCCGGTGCAGTTGGAAATGGACAAGCTGGCACTGGAAGTCCTGCCGCCAACAGAGTCCGTAACCTCAAAGTAGATCTCTTGGAGGACCTTCATACAGAAAGCGAAGAAAACCAGACAGACCTATGCTGCTGCCGGCGTTGATATCGCCGCGGCAGATAGAGCCAAGGAGCTTATCAAGAGGCTGGCCCGCACCACCCATCGGCCTGAAGTGCTTTCCGATACCGGCTTCTTCGGGAGTCTCTTTGAGCTTAAGGGCTATAGCCAGCCCGTCCTGGTCTCCAGCACCGACGGGGTGGGCACCAAGCTGAAGATCGCCAGCGCCCTGGGGAAGCACGACACCGTCGGGATCGACCTGGTGAATCACTGCGTTAACGACATCTTCACCTGTGGCGCCGAGCCGCTATTCTTCCTGGACTATATTGCCATGGGCAAGCTCATGCCCGAAAAGGTGGAGAGCATTGTGAAGGGGATGGCCGCCGCCTGCCTGGAGGTGAACTGCGCTCTCATTGGCGGTGAAACAGCAGAGATGCCAGGCATGTATGCTGAGGAAGATTATGACCTGGCAGGGTTCATCCTCGGCGTGGTGGAGAAGAGTCAGCGTCTGGATCAAAGACAGATCAGGGCCGGGGATGTTGTGCTTGCCTTGCCCTCCAGCGGCCTTCATACCAACGGCTATTCGCTGGCCAGGAAGGTCTTCGGAGCAGAACCTTCCGTCCTCGATACCTTCTACCCAGAGCTGGGAAGGACACTGGGAGAGGAACTCCTCGAACCTCACCGCTGCTACTACAGACCGATCAAGCCTGTCCTGAACTTGGTCAAGGGCCTGGCCCACATCACTGGTGGCGGATTCGAGGGCAATATACCCCGCGTGCTGCCGGCAGGTCTGGCCGCCCGCTTCGACAAGGGTTCCTGGCCTGTTCCACCCATCTTCTCGATCATTCAGCAGAGGGGCAATGTGGCTGATTCAGAGATGTACCGGGTATTCAACATGGGAGTGGGTATGGTGGTCATATGCTCTCCAGAGGATGTGGCTGAGCTCACCAAATCGATACCGGAAGCAAGGCGCGTGGGCGGGATAGTTGGGCAAGAAGGCCATAAGAGAGTCATCATAGCCTGAATCTGAAAGGGGAGATCCCATGCGAGCTATTCTAAGCGTTTTCGACAAAACTGGCCTGGTCGATTTCGCCCGTGGATTGGCCAAGCTGACAGTGGAGATCTTCAGCACCGGAGGAACGAAGGGGACACTGAAGGAGGCCGGTGTTCCGGTGCACAGCGTCTCCGACATCACCGGCTTCCCCGAGATCCTCGATGGACGGGTGAAGACCCTCCATCCGGCAGTCCACGGAGGAATCCTGGCCAAACGGAACATCAAAGACCACATGACCCAGCTTGCCGAGAAGAGCATCGAACCCATCGATATGGTGGTGGTCAACCTCTATCCCTTCCTCAAGACCATCGCCAGGGCAGGCGTCACGCTGGATGAAGCCCTGGAGAACATCGACATCGGCGGCCCTACCATGATTCGCGCTGCTGCCAAGAACTTCCCGGATGTTATTGTGGTCGTTGATCCGGCGGACTACGGCACCATCCTTGAGGCGTTAACCAAAGGCAGAGTCGATATGGAGCTGCGGAGAAAGCTGGCCCAGAAGGCCTTTCAGCATGTGGCCTACTATGATACCGCCATCACCCAGTATCTGCTGGGTGATGAAAAGGGCTTTCCCGAGGTGATGACCATCGCCCTGAAGAAGCGCGGCGACCTCACCTATGGAGAGAACCCGCATCAACAGGCAGCCCTCTACGAAGAGGAAAGCCTGAAGAAACCAAAGGCCAGCCTCATCTCCTCAAAGCAACTGGGGGGGAAAGATCTGTCGTTCAACAACATCCTGGACCTCGACTCAGCATTGAACGCCGTCATTGATTTCTCCATGCCCACGGTGGCCATCATCAAACACAACAACCCCTGTGGGCTTTGCAGCCATAATGACCTGGCCGAAGCCTATCGCCGGGCGCTTGCCGGAGACCCCATAGCCGCCTTCGGAGGGATTATCGCCTCCAACAGAATCATTGACATAGCTGCTGCCAGAGAAATCGACAAGACGCATTACGACGCTATCATCGCTCCGGGGTATGCAGATGAGGCACTGGCACTGCTCAAGCGCAAGAAAGACCTCCGCATCATCTCCCTGGACACTGAGATTTCACCATTGAAAGGCGTGCCCCCTTACTGGGATTTCCGCCGCGTCAGGGGTGGCTTGCTTGGCCAGACGTGGGACTACATCACCGACAAAGAGCTGGTCCCCCGAACGGTAACCAGGCGGGAACCGACACCTGAGGAGAGAAAGGACCTCTTCTTCGCCTGGCAAGCAGTGAAACTGATCAAGTCCAACGCCATCGTCCTGGCCAGGGACAACACCCTTCTGGGCATGGGAGCCGGGCAACCCAGCCGCGTGGTCAGCGTGGAACTGGCCCTGAAGAAGGCAGAGGAGAGAGCCAGGGGCAGCGTTCTGGGATCAGACGCCTTCTTCCCCTTCGCCGATGGCGTCGAACTGGCCGCCAAGGGCGGTGTGACCGCCATCATCGAGCCAGGCGGCTCGGTCAGGGACGAAGAGGCCATCGAGATGGCCAATAAGTACAACATGGCCATGCTCTTCACCGGGGTGAGGCACTTCAGGCACTAGGCCAGCCCGCACCATTCCCGCCCTCCACCATGTCATCCCCATCCTTCCCCGTGTCATTCCCGTGCAAACGGGAATCCAGCATTCGTACCACGGGGCGTCTTGAAGACGCCCCATGTGAGTTCATGGTAGAGCCCCGCAGACCTACATCGCCTCAGCGAATTCCGGCTGGTACCTGGCCACTCCGGAGATACCCCGCATCTCAGGCTCATCGAGCACCAGTATCATAAACGCCTCATCTAGCCCATCCCACTCGCTTCTGATTCCATAGGTGCTGGCCCGTTCAAAGCCGAATCAGGGGTAGTACTCCGCATGGCCCAGGACGATCACAAATGGACAACGTCCGTTCTTCAGTTCCGTGATGCCCGTTCGAACAAGCTGTGAGCCAATCCCCTGTCGCTGATACTCAGGCAGCACCCCCATCAGTGCCAGACCCATGCCATGCAATGTTCCGTCTCTGCCCTGGATCGTGGCAGGGCTGAAAAGAATGTGACCCACAACTCGATTATCCATGACAGCCACCAGGGACAGCAGGTCAGGGCAGTTCTGGCGCAGCTTGTCCACGACATCGGCCTCCGGTTGGCCGAAAGCCAGCAGGTTCACTTCACGAATTCCCTTCACGTCCTGTGGTTCTTCCCGGCGAATGGCGATCATCCTATCTCCTTGAGGTGTCCCTATTGTAGAGCAAGCACGACATCGATGTAGAAGCGGTTGGCGTTTTCGACACCGTGTCTCCTGGCCTGGATAGCCACCTACTGGCATGCCCCTCTGAGCAAGTGGGCCTATCACTTCCAATAGACATCGTCGATCGGTTTGCAGTAAGCTATCCTCAGTTTTATGCGATAATATTTCAGGGGTCACCAGATGACAAAGCTGAAAGATGATGAAATGCTCATCATCACCAGAGACTTGGTCGAGTCACTCAGAATAAGGTTGCTGGACCCCGCCGAAGCCAGCCAGTGCCGGGAGGAACTGGAGAGGATGCTGGGGATCAAAGAGATGCTCTTCTGGCGGGCTGATGTGGGGCCATGCTGCGTCGGCCGTGCTATGTCAGCTAACCTCTTCGGGGAGGTCCGGCTTCTGGAAGCAACCCTGGAGGCATTCGATGCAGGAGACTACCGCAAAGCAGCGTCATCACTGGAAGAGTTCGTTCACCAGGCAGAGAGCAATGGCTCACTCCAGTAAAAGAAAGACAGCCATGGCCAGAGCAGTCATCGTCCTCGATATGGTCAGGGGTTTTCTGGAGGAGGGTTACCCCCTCCACTGTGGCCATAGTGCCCGCCGCATCATACCGAATATTCAGCGGCTGCTGGATCAGGAGCTCTCCCAGGGGTCGAAGGTCTTCTTCATCTGCGACAGCCACCGACCGGATGACCCGGAGTTCATGATGTTCCCACCTCACTGTGTGGCCAGCACCACAGAAGCAGAGGTCGCCCCTGAGCTTGCTGAATATCCGGGCGAGATAGTGCCAAAGAGCCACTACAGCGCCTTCTTCGATACGCCTCTCGAACAGAAGTTGAAGGCCCTGCACCCGGAGAAGTTAATCATCTGCGGGGTATGCACCGATATCTGTGTGCTCCATACCGTGGCCGATGCCCGCAATCGCGGCTACGAAGTGGAAGTGCCGGTCGATTGCGTTGCCTCTTTCGATTCCTCCGCCCACGGCTTTGCCCTGGAGCACATGGAGAAGGTCCTGGGGGCAAAGATGACCAGAGTATCGACATTCAAAGCACCTATCCCTCCTCGATTCGAGATAGCCGACTCCGTCCTGTCCGGCGATACTGCTGACGTCTATTTCCCCAGAACGGTGGAAATCCTGAAGCGCGAAGGCATCAACCCGGTGGCTGCCGTGGAGGTCTTCGCCACCAGGCCCGGCATCCTCTGCGGCATTCATGAAGTCCACGCCCTGCTGAACAGGGTATTGCCGCCGGATAACAGAGAGGTCTGGTCTCTCTCAGAGGGCGACCACTTCGAGAGGAAAGAGGTGGTGCTCAGGATCAAGGCCCCTTACCAGAGCTACGGCGCCTATGAGACCGCCTATCTGGGAATGCTGGCCCAGTCCAGCGGGTGGGCCACAGCCGCCAGAGAATGCGTCGAGGCAGCTCAGGGGATCCCGGTCATCAGCTTCGGCGCACGCCACGTCCACCCCTCAGTGGTTGGGATTATGGACTATGCGGCAATGGTCGGCGGCTGCGCCGGATGCTCCAGTATTGCCGGTGCCAGGATGGCAGGCATCCAAGCCACAGGCACCATACCCCACGCCCTGATCATCGTCATGGGAGATACCACTACTGCCACCCTGGCCTTCGACAAACACATGCCTCCGGAAGTGCCCCGCATTGCCCTGGTGGATACCTTCAAGGACGAAACCGAAGAGAGCATCATCGTGGCCAAAGCAATGCAGGGCCGCCTCCAGGGAGTGAGATTGGACACCCCAGCCGAGCGCGGCAAGGTTACCCCGGATCTAGTTAAGGAGACCAGGGCCAGGCTTGACCTGGCTGGTTTCGAGGATGTAAAAATCTTTGTTAGCGGGGGAGTTGACCCGGAACGCATCAAGGCTTTCATCGAGAACAAGGCACCCGTTGATGCTTTTGGAGTCGGCAGCCATATCAGCGGAGCCAGGCCGATTGATTTCACGGCTGATCTGCACGAGGTGGCGGG
>JBGOWL010000168.1:0-4440 GCA_041478585.1 Dehalococcoidia bacterium
AGGGTAAATCTCCCCTTGGAGCAACGTCAGAATCTGGAGCACGCCTTTCAACTTGCTAGCAAATTCGCTGAGTCTCCTGAAGGCTGGCTGATATTCCAGGGAGAGAATGGCTGCGGCAAGACCCATCTGGCCGCTGCCATTGCCAACTACCGTCTGAAAAGGGGATATCCAGTGTCCTTCGTTATCGTTTCTGACTTTCTAGATCACCTCAGATCTACCTTCGCTCCTGAAAGCAAGGTGACCTATGACGAGCTATTTGAAAGAGTGAAGAGCTCGCCTCTCCTTATTCTGGATGACTACGGAGAGCACAGCAGCACGCCTTGGGCCCAGGAGAAGCTATACCAACTGATCAATTATCGCTATAACGCCCGCCTGCCTATGATTATCACTATGTGTTGTTCACTAGATGAACTGGAGGAGAGCGAGAGGAGAGTTAGTTCACGGCTGTTAGACCTCCGCCTCAGCACGGTGTACTATATCAGCGCTCCGGACTATAGAGCCGACCATGCCCAGGGTAAGAAACCCAAGAGCGATCCCCGGTACGGGAAAAGAGGCTGACTGTCTTGTTCCCCCCGTATACGGTCCAGGATCATCTCTTCTACGTCAACGAGGAGAGATGCCTTGCCCGCTTCAGCATATTGGTGTGGGTACTGAGTACCTCCATCATCTTGTCCTGAGTGCTAAGACGGACAGATCTGAACCTCAGAGTCATTAGTTCATCAGGGTCGATTGCCCAGATTCACACCATATCCAAAGTGCAGCACTTATGGAAGTACATTGCCCCGGGCTCCAAGTCTTGCCGGTTTCCATGGCGTGACAAGAGCCTAGCCATGCAATAGAATTGAACTAAGGAAAAGGAATGAGTAAGATCGCTCTTGATTCTCTGGGATGCAAGCTGAATCAGGCAGAGGTTGATACTCTTGCCCATCAGTTGGTAGGCAAGGGATATCAACTTACAGAATCAGTTGGTGAAGCTGACATATATGTGCTCAATACGTGCACTGTGACCCACATTGCCGACCGCAAGTCACGCCACTTATTGAGAGCAGTACGCCGGCAAAATCCAGGGGCACTAATAGTGGCTATCGGCTGTTACGCCCAGAGAGCGGCTGAGGATCTAGAGCAACTAGGAATCGTTGACCTGATACTGAACAACAACGAAAAGAGCCATCTTGTAGATTCTGTTGAGCGTATCAAGGAACCAGGTAATGGAGGGATCATAGATTCCCGTGATAAATGGAGAAGTCGCACTCGCTCTCTGATCAAGATTCAAGAAGGATGCAGCCATTTCTGCGCCTTTTGTGTAGTACCCTATGTTCGAGGCAGGGAGCGCAGTCTGCCTTGGGATGAGGTTCTTCAGGAAGTCAGAGCAAGGGTAGCAGCAGGTTGTAAAGAGGTTGTCCTCACCGGAACCAACATAGGAAGATATGCCTGGAATGGACAGGGTTTGCGAGGGCTGTCAGCACTGGTTCAGCATATTCTGAACGAGACAGGAGTGGTGCGCTTGCGCCTCTCTTCTCTGCAACCTCAGGATCTAACCTCAGATCTCATCAGGTTGTGGGCTGATGAACGTCTCTGCCCCCATTTGCACATCCCTTTGCAGAGCGGAAGCGAGACCGTACTGCGGCAGATGGATCGACTCTATACTCTGGATGACTACGAAAGGGCCATACGCTCTGCTCGTGAAGCAGTTCCCGATTTAGCTGTAACCACTGACATACTGGTTGGTTTTCCAGGAGAGGGAGAGGAGGAATTTGAAGAGGGCTACCGATTCTGTGAGAGAATGAATTTCGCCAATATACATGTTTTTCCGTATTCTGCGCGCCATGACACACCTGCATCAAAGATGCCAGATCAGGTCGAGGAAAAAGTGAAGAAGGAGCGTAGCCAGATGATGTTGACACTGGCCCAGCAGGGTGCTCAGCGTTTCAGACGTCAGTTTCTGGGTCGAACCATGAAGGTGCTGTGGGAGAATAGGGCAGGCCAGACAACATGGAACGGGCTTACCGCCAATTACCTTCGTGTGTTCACCAGGAGCAGCGAAGATCTATCCAACCAACTGCTGGGGATGAAGTTGGTGGCTGATAATGGCCATGCTCTTCTTGGAGAGATTATCAAGGGAGGTTACAGTCAAAATGGGTGATATCTTAGAGGAGGCTTCCTCCTTAATAGAGTGCAAGGAATGCGCCTGGTACAAGGCATGCGTAATGCCCATGAGGGTTGGGACCGATGACCTGGCGAGGGAAATGCGCCAGTTCTCACCTGGAATGGCACCCGGCCAACCGGGCGAGCAGGAATTCCGCAACATGCTGTTGAACATGGCCTCAATAGCACAAAATATGCTTTTAGAGGGTTGCCCTATCTTCATCAGGAGACTGAAGTCCAATCCCAAGCTGGCAGAGCAACTCAAGAAGTTCATGCAAACGTGGGGCCAGGAAGAGCATCGCACGGATAGCTCAGCCAGCAGCTAGCCTACACTTCTCTTTCTCTACATAGAGCGTCAGCCTTCGAGGCAGAATCACCCGTTTGCCTCTGTTCAAGGTGAAGCTGATTCGCATTCTCTCAATGTGCTTCCATTCAACATCCTCCAGGTTACCAAGCAGCCTCTTTACCACCTCTCGGAGCAAATGGCGCTGAAGAGCAGGGTGAAGCATTGCAAACCTTCTCTTGTCCAAAAGGAATGCCCCTTCGTCCTCGGCTACAACTTCGCGCCATAGTCTGGAGACATGCTCTTCAACAAAAGACAATTCGCTGGTCACTGTATCTGCGGTGCGGAGCAGTGCCTCGTCGATCTTCGGGTTGTAACTGCGCAGCAGGGGCACCAGTTCATGGCGAATGCGGTTGCGAAGGTGCGACGGCAGAAGGTTGGAAGAGTCGGCCCTTGGAGTGAGCCCGTGATGGCGGCAATATATCTCGATTTCCTTTCTGGTCACCCTTAGCAGCGGTCGTATCACTGTCAAGGTGCTGGTTCCAAAGAATCGCAGCTCGGTCACAGGCTGCATGCCCTGCAATCCCTTGGCTCCGGTTCCTCTAACCAAGCGCATCAGGATGGTTTCCACCTGGTCATCGGCGGTATGTCCTACTGCCACCCGGTCTGTTCCCATCTTCTCAGCTACCTCGGCAAAGAATTGATATCGTACTCGTCTGGCGGCATCTTCCAGAGACAGGTGATGTTGTGCCCGGTAGCTCCTTACGTCTCTTCGTTCGACAGTGATACCAATCCCAAGATCATTGGCCATTTTTGCCACATATTCAGCATCATCATCTGATTCCGTACCGCGGAGCATATGATTGAGATGGGCAGCATGAAGTGAGCCATCCAGTCTATCTTCTAGCCGCACCAGCAGATGGAGCAGGCAAACCGAATCGGGCCCTCCAGAGACACCCACAACCAGAGTACCTCCTGCCGGCACCAGACCGTGCTGACGGATGAAGGCAAGAACATTCTCCAGAAATCGTTTTTCTTGGCTGTCCAGAAGGGGGCTCCCAGCAGAGTATAGCGCAAGTCCAGTATAGGAAGGGCACCCAAACATGTCAAAGTAGGCAACCAACGGCGAATAAGACTATAATCATGTTCTCAAGAATGGGCCACAGGTTACAGGTTATCGAACAACTCAAGATCGGCTTTGAAGTCCCCTATGTTACGGGGAAGGGCGAAGCGATAGACAGCATTACCCTGCAGATCAACGAACGTAAGCAAGGAATAGACTTCAGCTATACTCTATCAGAGCCCACCGATGATAACCTGGATATCATGTTCCCTCCAGAGGGCATCAACCTACTGGGGCGAATGATAAGGCAGATCCTTCAGGATCTAGGGATGAGTCCCAGAAGAATCGTCATGCAACTCTATGAATACAGCCCCAGTACAAGATTCCTCTCAGCGGAAGGAAGAGCACCGGTCAACCGAGAGAGAGATACGGTGCTTATCATCTTGACCAAAACCCCCTTTGTTTACAGGTTTGGGTACGAGATGATGCTCTGGCATCAAGCTATGCATGCCAAGGACAGGTGGGAACATAGATTCCCCTCAGCACACCCTATGGTACACGCTGGCGATTGGATAGATGTTCTGTGGCACTTCTCTATCGATGGAAGGCTACAGAACCTAGGCAAGCCACACTACTCAAAAGAAGAGCGACTGGAGGAAGCCGTCAGGGTTTTCCAGGAGCTGGGGCAAGTCGATTCTAACCAAGAACGAATCGGGAGGCTCTCTGATCAACTCTGGGGCAAAGAGGTAACAATGGCAGAGCTGCTGGAGATCGGGAAGAGCCTAGGGCTAGAGCAAGCCACCGAAAGGTGATTTTCAACAGTAGCGCACCTTCATGATTCACGAAAAAGGAGGGAGCAGCCTGTCTCGACCAAGCAAGAGTCAATCAAAACAGCAGGTCGAAGGCAAGAGCAAACACAGCGGAAAGGGCAAAACAGACGGGGAAGGTA
>JBGOWL010000145.1:0-4843 GCA_041478585.1 Dehalococcoidia bacterium
ACAAATAGTCTTGATCCCGGTCAAGAGGGTCGCCGTGCTGGCCCGGAGGGACGAGGAGAAACAGCAGAGTATTGCTTCAAGACAGGCTTCCAACGCGGCTATTAGGTGAAGCCGGGAACCATGCCCAACTGTTCATCACCAAAACAGATCACTTGTCTCATAGGGTCTAACCAATTATGTCTGCTATATTGAAACTCACTGGGTCACCATGACCCTCGTCCCTCGAATTATCGCCCTTAGCCCAAGCCTCAAAGGTGTAGGTAAATTGTTGGTCCAAATTCGTGAGTCGATAACTGAATTCCCCGGGAGCCGTTAGGGTCTGTTTGGTGGTCTCATCCCAGCCTGAGGGAGCCTTGACCCTGAACCAGACCTCCGCTTTTGTAGACCCGCCGAGATTGACCAGCTCACCCTTCAATGTGGCGCCGTCGCCGTATATCTCGAATGCCCCCAGGGTCTTCACGGTAGCAGTATGAGCAGTCGAAGTCCCACTACAGGCGAGAGGCGTGCATACTAGCAGTAGAATGGCTGCCAGCAACAGTACTCTTGACATGGTTCGTTCCTCCTCTTGGCGACTTGTATTATTGCCGTTCAGGCCCCTGGAAAAGCGAGTATCAGCATAATCCGGAAGTTGCCAAGAACGATATCACCATGGGGGAGAAGTTGTCAATGCCGCAGTGAGTCTCTTGGCAGACTTGAAAACCGTTTGTGTGATCACAAAGAATCTTGTTGAGTGTGTTTGTTATTTTGTCTCCTGGCTTCTGGTATGATGGTCGGTGTCGTTTCTTTCCAGGCAGAGTATTTGCTGAAGTGGGAGCTACCCTTCACTCACGTGCCGTAGGAATCCGGCAAGCGCAACTGCCCAGTTCCACCCTGTCTATCTGAACTGCGCCACAGCAGGGAGAGTCTCGCACGTTGAACGGGTTCTTTGCGACCTCGTCCATGAACAGATCTGGGTGCTGATGCTCAAAAACTCAGGCAAAGAAGTTGGGGCTGTCCCGAAAGGGCAGCCCCAATTGATTTCCGCATTGGCAGAGACCTATGCCCCGGTCGGTTTCCCCGTATTGGCGTCAGACGCAGTGACTTTGACCGTAGCGCGGCGCCGGAAGCGATCCGTCAGACTATAGAGTACCGGCACTACTATGAGTGTCAGCAAGGTGGAGCTGACCAGTCCGCCGAGCACCACTATCGCCACTTCGGACGCGAGCAGGATACCCTGTCCGTAGCCCAGTGCCAGAGGAACAAGGCCGACCATCGTGGTAATGGCGGTCATCAGGATGGGGCGGATCCTGGTGCGGCCACCATGGACAAGGGCATCGTAGGTGTTCATCCCCTGCTTCCTCAGTTGGTCCACCAGAGCCAGCAGGACTATGGCGTTGGTCAGCACAATGCCCACCAGCATCACCATGCCCATCATGCCCGAAGCACCCAGGGTATGTCCGGTGACCAATAGGCCCAACAACGCCCCGATCGAGGCCAGGGGCAGGCTGACCATGATCAGGAGTGCACTCAGGAAGGAACGGAAGGAGACCACCACAATGGCGAAGGAGATGACGATGGCGATAATCATGGCTATCCCCATGTCGTGGAACGTCTTGTTCATTTCCTCAGCCACGCCTCCCTGGCGAGCGGTGACGTTGAATTCTGACTCTATGGTGTTTATCTCCTTCTGTGCTTCGCTGGTCACTGCCCCAACGTCCTTCTTGGTCACCGTGGCCGTGACCGTGGAGGATCGCACGCCGTCGATCGACCGGATGTTGATAGGCTCACTCAAAATGGTGACTCCGTTGGTTATGTCTGACAGACTGAAGGGAGTATCCAGACCAGCACTGATCCGTAGCTCCCCAAGTTCCTCCGGAGAGTTGGCTGTCTGCATGACTCCATTTAGGTACAATCCCGTTCCGTCGACAGACGCGCCGGGAACTGGTGCACCCATCAACATGACGGTCATTTCCTGCTCAAGAGCCCCCCCGAACGCCAAGGGGTTGGGGGACTGATACGCGTAGTAAGCCGCTTTGGTGACGTCTATGCTGTACCTTGGCTGAGGAACGGTCTGGGCGATATCAGCTTCAATGTTCTCCAGACCACTGACATCTTCCAGGGACGTAGAGAGATGTGTGGCGGCATCGACAACATCCGAATAGTTTTCGCTCGTCAAGTAGACCCTGAAGGCGCTGGGGTCAAACGAGCCCATGCTCGAGGATACCGGTGTGACCGTGACCTTGCCTTCAACTGATTCGGCAATACGATCGCGTAGATCATCTGCCTCCCGGTTCAGCTTGGCGTCTTTCTTTAGTAATATCTCAATGGTAGCGGTGTTGGTGCCCCCACCCCCCGCTAGTGCGGAGAATCCACCGGAGAAACTGCTGGAGGTGCCAACAGTGGTGCAGTAGAGCTCGATCGCTGAGTCTCCAGAGCTCACGAAGTCCTTCATGACCTGTTCTACCTCAAGCGTCTTCGCGTCGGTCGTCTTGATATCAGTGCCCAGGGGCGTTTCGACCTCTACCATGATCTCCTTCTGGCCCATGGATGGCATGAAGGAGGTGCCTATCACCGGCAGCAGCGCCAGACTGCCGGCGAAAAGGGCCACGGCTATCACAACAGTCATGGCTCTGTGCGCCAGGGCCCACTTCAGCGTCGGCGTGTACAGACGCTGATACCAGGCGTTCTCACTCTCAGGTCTGATATTCTTGGGCACCAGAATGCCGGAGAGCGCGGGGACTACTGTCAGCGATATCAGCAGTGACCCGAGGAGGGCAAACGTTATGGTCTCAGCAAAGGGGATGAACATCTCGCCGACAATCCCACCGACAAAGGCCAAGGGGATGAATATGGCCACTGTGGCGAACGTGGCCGAGGCAATAGGCATGGCCACCTCTTTGGAGCCCTCCAACGCTGCCTGCTTGAAAGGCTGCCCCTGACGGAGGCGGCGATATATCACCTCCAGCATGACTATGCTGTCATCGACGATGCGGCCCACCGCTATGGTCATAGCGCCCAGGGTCAGTATATTGATGGTCACTCCAACGGCTGACATGATGAGGAAGCCGACGAATATGCTGAAGGGAATGGAGAGAGCTATGACCAAGGACCCTCGGATGGTCAGCAGGAAGATGAAGATGACAATGACGGCCAGTAAGCCTCCTAGCAGCGCGTCTTGCGTCAGTTCGCCTATGCTGTCTTTGATGTAGTCTGACTGGTCGAAGACTTTGAGAAGGCTGACTTTGATGCCATGATCTCTTTGAAGTTTGGCTTCGATCTCCTTGACTGTGGCGTTGACTTCATTGGCCACCTCCACGGTGTTGGCTGCTGGCAGTTTGGTTACGGAAATGATAACGCTGGTTTCTCCGTTGGTTCGAGTTATCGCCGTCCCCGGTGCTGGACCGGTGGTGACGGTAGCCACGTCTCGCACCTGCACCCCGGGGATGACGGACGTGTCGAGCACTTGATCCTCGGATTGAAGCTGCTTGTTGCTGAGGGCTGCAAGCAGGGTAGCCATCGGGAGACCTCCGCCATTCATGGCTCCAGCATCAGGGGTAACCAAGACCTTCTCTTGACCACCCTCGACGCTGATCAGATAGTCATCCTGGTTACCCCCAGCCAGGGCAGGCACGACTTCGTTGCTGGCAATGCTGTACAGTTCGTTAGGGGTCATGCCTTCGCCGCTGAGGCTGTAGAGTACGATCGGAATCATGCTGATGTCGAGAGGGTAGACGATCGGGTTACTGCTTTCGCCCGCAGGAATGTACCCACGCACCCCCTCAGGCAAATCGATCTCTGCCAGCTTCTGGCGTATGTCTTCGTTCACTCTGTCCATGTTGGTTCCGTAGTCAAACTCGGCGAACACGAAAGACAGGTTCTGAACTGATATCGAGGAGGTCCTCTGCAGGCCGTCCATTCCCAGGATGGCATCCTCGACCGGCGCTGTGGCCTGATCCATCACAATCTGAGGGGAGGCTCCGGGGTATACGGTCATGATAGTGGTCATGCCAAGTTCTATGTCCGGAATCATCTCTTGCTTCATGCGGAGCGTGGCCCAGACAGAAACCCCGACGAGGGTTATGGCCAACAGGAAGGTGATCCAGCGGTTGATTAGAGACAGTCTGGTGAGTAGGTGCATTATCTAGCCTCCTATGTGGTCAGCGAAAGCGTTGAGTTCTCGACTGGCTTCGACGACTGGGACGGCCGAATCCGTATGATGGATGGGTGTTGCAGCGATTGATCGGAAGGTGCGATTCTTCTTCAAGGGATTGCCAGCCTGACTATTGCTCACTTTCCGGAGTCTTTGTGCTGCGCTTGACTGCGACCGTATAGTGTCAATTCTATAACAGGAAAGAGACTGATGTGTCAAATCGTTATTGTATTGAGACTCGTGCCTTGCTCTACCAGACGCAAATCCCATCGTAGCAAACCTACATGAGCTGTACGGCCAGTTTCCCGAAAAGCGGCCCGACGAATAGGCGTGCCCCCGGCTCGATACCGCGTTTACCCATTGCCTGAGCCGTCACGCTTCGCCGGCGGACTTGGGCCTGGTGGCGAGGTGGTTCTCTATGGAGGGTGCGGTTTTACCTTTTGTCCAAAATGGTCGACCATTTTGAATCCCGCTGACGTTCCCCTGCAATTTCCCTATGCGACATGATGGTCGAACACTGATCCTACTGTTGCAGCCCGTCAGAGCTTGTCAACTAGATCATGGCTCACGGATTTGACATCTTCCACAACTGCGCCATAAGATTAATTCGAATATTCCAGAGCAAGATGAAAGGCGGTGAGAACCGAAAAGATGTGAATCATATGGCACAGGGATGTAACAATCATAGTGAATCACGGCGTTTCAAAAAGGGAG
>JBGOWL010000023.1:0-11651 GCA_041478585.1 Dehalococcoidia bacterium
AATGAGGAGGCGATTCTGGAGATGATACGCAAAATCGCTCACCGTCAGGGCATCGGCAGCATCCTCGCCAATGCGTCACGCGGCATCATAGCCAAATGGTCTGAAATGGATGAGGTCCTCCTCCAGGTCAAAGGACTGGAGCAGTCAGCCTATGACAGCCGGCCCAGCATGTCCATGGCTCTAGCCTATGCTACCTCGGACATAGGCGCCCACCACACCCGGGCATGGACCATCGCCAAGGAAGTGGAGGAGGGGCAGAACTGGTCCGATGAAGACAAGGTGGACATTGTCATCTATCACCAGAAAGTGCGCCCATTGTTTGATATGCTTGGTGTCTGCCGTCTGCCCTGGATTGAACTGGGCCTGAGTGAGCGGCACTACGCCAATTTCTATTCATGTGTGACTGGCAGAGAAATGACCCTAGATGGGCTGATGAGTCTCTCAGACGACATCTACAACCTGACGCGTCTGATAAACTGCCACCTCGGTGCCACCCGGCAGGATGATAGCCTGCCTCACAAGGTGTGGGCCAATCCTCCACTCACCGGTCAGAATGCGGGCAAGGTCATCGATCAACATGACTTCAACAGGATTCTCTCACTGTACTATAAGAGACGCGGTTGGGACGAAAAAGGCATCCCACCGGCAAGCCTGGAAAAGAAGTTCGACAACTAGGGTAGTTTGGCTATTCAACCGACTATTCAGTCGGTTTCCTCGTCGAGACTCCGCCGTGCTGCATGGCCAGCCCTGACGCGCTCACGCTGGACGAGCAATTTCTTCCGTAGCCTGATGTTCCTGGGGGTTACCTCAACGAGCTCATCGTCGTTTACAAAGCCCAGGGCTTCCTCCAGGCTCATCCTCCAAGGAGGGACCAGCTTCACCGCGATATCGGAGGTTGATGAGCGGATATTGGTTTGTTTTTTCTCCTTGCATACGTTCACAGGGATATCCCGTCCGCGCGAAGTCGACCCTACTATCATACCTTCGTAGACCTGCGCGCCGGGCTCAATGAAAGTAATGCCCCGCCCTTGAGCATTATTCAGGCCATATGTCACAGCCACGCCAGCCGCTGAGGCCACCAGTACCCCGCCGCGAACCGGAACAATCTCACCAACCCACGGTTCATGGCCCAAGAACAGCGTGTTCATAACACCCCCACCCCTGGTGGCTGTCAAGAAAGCATTGCGGAAGCCAACCAATCCCCTGGTTGGGATATGGAACACGAGATGTACACTGCCCTCTCCATCATTGCGCATGTCAACAAGCCTGGCCTGCCGTTTGCTCAGGATCTCTGTCAGTACTCCAATGTATTCCTCTTCAGTATCGATGGTGAGGGATTCCACGGGTTCGAGAAGTATGTCATTCACTGTCTTCGTGATCGCCTCTGGTTTGGAGACCTGAAACTCATAGCCCTCCCGACGCATGGTTTCAATCAGTATAGCCAGATGCAGTTCTCCTCGACCGCATACCAGGAAAACGTCCGGGTTCCCAGTTTCCTGTACCTTGAGACTGATGTTGGTCTCCAGTTCCCTGAAGAGCCTTGCCCGCAGGTGGCGAGAGGTACAGAACTGCCCCTCTTTGCCGGCAAACGGAGAGGTATTCACGCCGAAGGTCATTTTCAGCGTAGGTTCACCCACATGGATGCCGGGCAGGGCATGAGGTTGTTCTGGGCTGGCTATGGTATCTCCAATGCTAATCCGGTCCAGGCCAGTCACAGCCACGATATCGCCGGCCATGGCCTCTTCTACCTCCAAACGTTCCAACCCCAGATGGGTAAATACCTGGCTGATTTCCTGGTTCAAAGGGTTACCATCGCTATTCAAAGTGACCACAGGGTCATGGGGACTCACCTTGCCCCGCAGAATTCTACCAATGGCGATCTTGCCTTTGTAGTTATCATAGTCAAGGTTGGATACCAGCATCTGGAATGGCCCATCCTCGATAGCTGGCGGCGGCACCTGTTGGAGTATGCATTCGAACAGGGGTACCAGGTCACTGCCTTCGGACCCTAGATCGGTTACGGCTATGCCATCTCTGGCGCTGGCGTAGAGCACCGGGAAATCAAGCTGGTCGGCGTTGGTAGCCAATTCCAGGAAGAGATCCTGGGTAAGCCTTACTACCTCAGCTACCCGAGAGTTATCCCTGTCTATTTTATTGATGACCACGATGGGCTTCAACCCACCCTGCAGAGCCTGCCGCAACACGAACTTGGTCTGGGGCATTGGCCCTTCAACGGAGTCCACTAAGAGCAGGCAGCCGTCGGCCATATTGGCAGTCCGTTCCACCTCCCCGCTGAAATCGGCATGCCCCGGGGTATCTATGATGTTGATTTTGATTCCCCGATAGATCACTGCTGTATTCTTGGCCAGAATGGTGATGCCCTTCTCGCGTTCCAGTGGGTTCTGGTCCATGATGAATTGCCCTAGCTGTTCACTATCGCGGAAGACCTTGCTCTGTTTGAGCATGGCATCCACTAGGGTGGTCTTGCCATGGTCTACGTGGGCGATTATGATTATGTTTCTTATATCATTGCGATGAGTCTGGCCCAATTTCACCTCTCAGCAGGCATGCCTTTCCGGGACAAGCTTCGGTCTTCTCGGCCCGGTGGAAATCCTTGTCTGCAACCCATTGTCACGGTTGGCATGATATGTGCCATGCGCAGGCAAAGCATATATCAGTCAATGGAGTGGGAAGGCATCCATAAACATAGAGTACTCTACCTAATATACCACACAACCATTCATGAGTGTTTGGATGCAGGGCGCCCATGAGCAGACACTCTGCTCATGTCAAGCAGCTTTTTCAATGGAGCTCAAGAATACTGAGTTTGTCAAGTCGTTCGAAGTTGTGCCAGGAATCAATCCAGCGGATGGTGCCAGAACGGGAGCGCATAGCTATGGATTGTGTTTGCACTCCGCCCCTATAATAACGTACTCCCTTCAGTAATTCACTGGTACTCACCCCGGTGGCAGCGAAGAATACATCCTCACTATCTACCAGGTCCTCCGTTTTGTAGACCTTATCAAGATCGACTCCATCAGCTATGGCTGCTTCTCTTTCCCTTTCGTTACGAGGCCAGGCCTTACACTGGATACCACCCCCAATACAACATATAGCCGCCGCCGAGAGGACTCCTTCAGGCGTCCCCCCGACGCCCATGAGCACATCGACCCCTGTTTCAGGCAGGGCGGCCTGTATGCTTGCCGCCACATCACCATCGGAGATCAACTTGATCCGGGCGCCGGCACTCCTGATATCTGACAGTAGCTGTTCATGGCGCGGTCTGTCCAAAACCACCACCGTGAGTTCTGATACCTTCCTTTTCTTCACTTTGGCGATGTTCTTCAAGTTATCCGCCACCGACGCGTCAATATCCACTACGTCCTTTGCCTCAGGTCCGGTGACAATCTTGTTCACATACACCAGTTGCCTTGGGCAGTTCATCGTTCCTCTAGCTGAGAGCGCCACGGCAGAGATGGCTCCGGGAAGACCCTTCGCAACCAGAGTAGTGCCATCAATCGGATCAACAGCAATGTCAACGTGTAGGCCCGAGCCATCACCAATGCGCTCTCCGATATACAACATGGGAGCCTGGTCTTTCTCTCCCTCTCCAATGACCACGATTCCATCCATCCGGATGTGGCCCAGGACATACCGCATGGCGGCTACCGCCGCCTTGTCCACCAGGTTTTTGTCGCCCATACCCAGAAAACGGGCCGCCGCCATGGCCGCCGCTTCGGTAACCCGCACCAGCTCCATAGCTACATTACGTTCAATAGGGCGGCGAGACTCTATGACATCCATAAGTAACCCTCCAGCATCGGACAATAAATGAACCCAAGTGCCTTGCTGTTATCTTAATTCAAAATACACGGTGGGCTCAACAAATCATCTGTACCGGGTGTCTCCTCAAGAAGTCTCGGACAACCCGGTTCGCTTGCTCTTCGGCCTCCCAGAGATAGCCGTGGCCTGCGCCCTCGAATAACACCAGCTCCGCGTTGGGAATTCTGGAAGCCAGTATCCGAGAGTTCTCCGCAGGAATGAGATCATCCCTGGTACCTGCCAGTATGAGTGTAGGGGCCGCTATTTGCGCTAACCTGTCATACGTGTCGAAGTCAGTTGCTGCCTCCGCCTGTCTTTTGAAACCAAGTGGCGTAGGAGGGCTCTCGGCGCCTTTGATCAACCACTCCCTGATTTTTTCGGGATGACGTTCTATGAAAGCAGCGCTGAAGGTTGCCGAGGTCGATACTTTGACCGCCTCGTCGACAGGCAACGTCATGATGCTGAACAGTCTCTGCAGCCTTTCTCCCGATGCCGCTACCATATGGGCACCGCCGCAAGTTGTCGCTCCCAGTGTCAGGCTGGCGACAAGACTGGGATAACGAAGAGCTAACTCCTGGGCAACCATGCCCCCCATAGAGACACCATACACATGGGTTGAGCAGATACCGAGCTTCTCCAGGAGCCCTGCAGCATCTTCGGCCAGCATACGCATCGAATACGGCATGTCTGGCTTGTCCGAGTGTCCCACTCCTCGGCTGTCGTAGGTGATTACCTGGTATCCCGGAGAAAAAAAAGCAACCTGCCTCCACCACATGCTGGATCCACCACCCAGTCCCATGATCAGGACCAGCGGCTCTCCATGGCCATACATCTCATAGTGGATGTTGATATCAGCTACTTTGACTTTGGGCATTCACTCTTCTCCTGTACGCAAGTGCGCGGCCCTGCCATCACTCCTGAATCACGGGGCTGGATGGCAATCGAAGCAGATAACACCCGTGGCGTCCTTGTCTGCCAAGGCCTTGGCAGCTTTGGCCAGACACCAAGGTGCTGAACTACACCTGGAATGGCAATGAGGTACAATTGCAGGAAGCACCCTCTATCACGCGTTGTCAAGCCCATCAGCCGGCCTCGGCTGCCATGGCTCTTCTCTCGTAGTATAGTAACAGCCGATCGACGGCCTTAGCTGCGCTTGCCATGGAGTAGTAGACGGGCACGCCTGCTTCTGAGCAAGGTACCTGCAAATCGTCGAAAATCTTCTGCCAGTACCGGCGCGAGGCTATGTACTGCATGACCAGCGCCATGGGCTTGCTCACCTCTCTGTGAATTCCTATGACAGAGTCTGCGATCGAATCGATCAATCCATTGAAAACCGCCCACGGCAACCATGCCCCATGGCCGGAAGGATTGTGGATCATGCCAACATCGACGAAGTCCTCGTGGGCTATCATCTTTTTGACCACATCGAAGAAGAAGCCGGTATAGCCAGCCATGGAGAAATCCAGAGGGTTGTGAAGTATCATTCCAGCCTGGTTTATCATCCCATCATCGACGGCCGCCCTCAATTGCGGAGGCACCGGTGGCAACACAAACCCGGTGCCGGCCCACACGTCCGTGGCCAGGACGCTGGCACCACCCGCTGCACCGAATATGCCCACTCTTCGGCCCCGGGGTACGCGCAACATGGAGAAGGTAACCATGGCATCAACCATTTCCTCAGCGCTGTTGACTCCGACCGGGCCTGTTTGCTCCAGCAGTGCGTTCCACACCGGATCCGAGTCACTGCCCTCGACAAGGGTAAGCCCTTCTCTGCGCCTGGCCAAGATTGGAACTGTTTTCAGAACGATCACCGGCTTGACCCTTGACAGGTTCTTCAAGGCCCGAAAGAACCGTGGCCCATCTCTCACCTCCTCAATGCACGCAGCCACTGTGTCGGTATCCCCATCCTGGACGAAGTACTCAATCAAATCGCTCTCGTTGATATCGCAGGCATTGCCGTAGGAGATGGCCTTGCTGAACCGAACGCCTCTGTGGCCTGCAGCCCTGATGATGTGGATATAGGCCTCACGCCCCTGACAGATGAAACCCATTCGTCCACTTTCACCAGGTAAACGGGAGTCAAACGACATGCCTCCTCGGGGGCAATACACTCCCAGGCAATTGGGGCCCATCACTCTCACTCCAGTCGTTTGAGCCAGAGCCGAGATCTCTTGTTCCAGCCTGATGCCTTCTTGTGTTCCACTTTCGGAGAAACCAGCAGCCAGAATAGCCACAGCCCCAACTTGCTTGGCCGCACAGTCTCTGAGCAGCGGGAGCACTGCCGCAGCCGGTGTACAGCAGATCACATAGTCCACCAAGCCTGGTATGTCTGTGACACTGGCATAAGCCTTTCGGCCTGACACCTCTTCAGCCTCGCTGCCAACAGGGTATATATTGCCCCGGAACCCAGAGGCGAGGATGGTATCAAGGACCAGTTGTCCTGGCTCGCGCGGGGTACCTCCGGCGATAGCCACGGATCGTGGCACAAAAACTAGGTCGAACACTTCCTTGTTCGTCATATCCTCCACTCAAGGCATGAATGGATGTTCTCTTCAATGAGTTCACTGTCTGGGCCAGACTAGAGAACTCCAGAAAGGTACGGGATGAGTCTCACCCGGTTGGCAGTGGACATCAGACTGGCTGGCGAACTGCCTTGCGCACAAAATCCACGATATCTTCCAGAGGCGTTCCAGATGGGAAGATTCCTGCCACTCCCGCCTGTCTTAGTTGATCGATGTCCTCCTGAAAGATAATACCTCCCAATAGCACCAATACGTCGCCTTTCCCACGTTTCCGCAGCTCTTCAATGGTCTCACGGACCAACTGCATGTAATTCGCTGAAAGGATGCTGAGTCCCACCGCATCCACGTCCTCCTGAACAGCCGTGTCAGCGATCATCTCTGGTCTCATATTGCCACCGTAGATAACCTCGTGGCCAGCGTCCCTAAGAGCCCTGCTGACCACAAGTAGCCCAACCCAGTGCCCCTCCAGGCCCGGCTTAGCCATCAGAATTCGGAATTTCTTCTCAGTCATCGAACCTTCGCTCCCTCTAGCCAGAGATTGGAAACGGCCATTCTCCATATACTCTGAGCTGTACATTGACTATCTCACCCAGGGTCGCGTATGCCTTGACAGCCTCCACAGTCGCCGGCACTACGTTGTCGCCTCTGCGGGTAGCCTCCTCGAGTTTCTTAAGCGATTGAGCTACCCTGGCGCTATCACGCCTTTCTCTCAGTCGCTTGAGCTTCTCAATCTGCACCTGCGGCGATTGAGGATCGGGTCTGAATATGGGCACTCGGTAGGGTTCCTTTTCGAGCCTGAACTTGTTCACGCCCACGATCGGAATCTCGCCCGAGGTGGTCTTGCTTGCCCGCTCAATGGTGGCGTTCTTGTACTCGTTGTGAACCCAACCACTGGCAATGGCTCGGGCCATGCCACCCATGTCCTCGATCTTCTGCATGTACTCCCAGGCATGCCTTTCCAATTCATTGGTGAGGCTCTCCATGTACCACGAACCACCCAGGGGATCTATCGTATTGGTCACGCCTGTTTCGAACTGCAGTATCTGTTCAGTCCTGATGGAGAGCAGCATAGACTGATCGGTGGGCAGACACACCCCTTCATCATACCCGTTGGCATGTATCGACTGAGCTCCGCCGAGAACACCAGCGAGCACCTGATAGGCAATGCGGATGAGGTTATTGTAAGGCTCCTGGGTCGTATGGGTGGAACCGGAACTCTGCACATGAACGCGGAACTGCGCACAACGCGGATCCTCTATGCCGTACCTTTCTCTGACTATCTTGGACCACATGCGCCGCGCCGCGCGCAGCTTGGCGATCTCCTCAAAAAGATCATTGTGGGCAGCGGTGTTGAAAGAGAAGCGTCTCACAAACCGGTCGAGAGGCACCCTCCCCCGCCTCTTCTCCTCTTCGATGTAGTCGACCGTGGTAGCGAAGAGCATGCCCAACTCCTGCCAGGCGTTCAGACCGAGATCACGGGTGTTGTAGCTGTCAAAGGATATCGGGTACCACTTGGGTGCGTACTCACTGCACCACTCGATGAAATCAACGGCGTATCTCAGGTATGCTTGCGGCGGTGTCTGGTTGGGAAGGTTCAGTACCGTCCAGGCCAGCATGCAGTTGGCCGTAGTGCCACGAAGCTGTCCAATATCCAGTCCCCTGGCCTCCGCCACGGCGAAGTACATTGCGGTTAGTATGCCATGTTTTTCTGCCAGGTATGTCGATACCCTCTCTATGGGCAGACCATCAAGCAGCGTCTCCATATCCTCGATAGAGCAGAGCGGCACGCCGGAGTGACCGACGTCTGCTGAGACTCTGGGATCATCACAGTCCATGCCAACGCAGGTTGATATGTCTGGAGCCACAGCGAAGCCTGTTTGTCCCAACTCGTATTCCTCGCGGTAGAGCTTGTTTGAGTCCTCGGGTGTGTTGAATCCGCTGAGCCGTCTTATGGTCCACAGTTGGCCCCTGTACATACTGCGATACACGCCGCGGGTGTATGGTGGTTCTCCCGGAAGTCCGATGTCCTTGTCGTAGTCAACGTCTGCCGTATCAGCAGGCGTGTACACTTCCTTTATTGGGATGCCGGAACTTGAAAGATGTTGTGTTTCAGCCCCAGTGGCTGCCTGTCCTGGGTTGTTCTTGGTAGAAGACTGATCAGTCGATTTCTTGGTTGACGAGCGATCCACGTTTGTCCTCCTCTCAGGCTGGGTAGGCCTTGCTGCTTTCGTGCCCTGCTGTGGTATGCTCTAGACTGAGGCACACTAACATGAGCCAGAGTCGATTGTGCTGTCCTAAATCAGGATCTGTGTCAGGTTCAGGAGATATGCCAAGGCTGTGATCGCTGTGCACAATATCACAGAGATCAGACGATGTCAACCTTGCGCCTTGGGGGAGCTATCCACGTTGGCGGGTCTCGATGGGTGTAAGTGGCGAGAAGGGTTTCCAAGATCTTGCCCGGCGAGGTAATATATGGGGCAGAAAGGCCGTGTCTCGCAGGGGACCAGTCGGCCTTTTTTCTGCGGCCAGATGCAGTCCGGGGAAGCTACCATCTCAGACCTTGAGCTTGTGCCACCGGCGGCGTAAGAAAAGGGCCATATCCGTATTCAGGGAAGGAGGCAGAGATGTTGAAGGGTTGCGTAACGTCAGGGGCATTCGAGCGACTATCTGAGACAGCCAGTACTCTGGTCAACCCCGAAATGCGGAGGTGGAAGGAAGAAGGCGGCAGGATTGTGGGCTACTTCTGTTCTGCAATGCCCGCCGAGATGATCACCGCAGCGGGCCTTCTGCCATTTAGAGTGAGAGCTACCGGCAGCACGGGGACGGAGTTATCAGACTCGTATTTCAGCAGCATCAACTGCTCCTTTCCCCGTCATGCATTCAACATGGCTCTCAGGGGCGAGTACGATTTTCTGGATGGGCTGGTGATTTTCAATAGCTGCGACCACGTGCGCCGCATCTATGACCACTGGATTCGTCAAATAAAGACACCGTTCGTACAGATTCTGAGCTTGCCCAAGAAAGCAGAGGATGCGCAGGTGGAGTGGTTCAGAGACGAGCTATCCATCCTCAGGCAGCGCATGCAAGACCATTTCGGCATTGAGATAACAGATGCGAGGCTGAGAGAGGCGATAGCGCTGCATAACAGATCACGGCGTAGGCTGAAAGAAATCTATGAGCTGCGCAAGGGTCTGAGACCACCTGTCACCGGTGCCGAAATGCTGGCTGTGACTGTCGCCGGCACGGCCATGCCGCAGGGGCCCTATAGCAGCCTGCTCAGTGACCTGTTGGCAGACCTTGCGGGGAAAGAAGGACGTGCGGACTATCGGGCCAGATTGATGATCATAGGAGGACTGTTGGACAATCCAGAATATGTCAGCATCATCGAGGATCAGGGCGGTCTGGTAGTCGCAGACTCCTTATGCTTCGGGTCGAGGACGTTCTGGGCGGATGTGGATGAGAATACCCATGATCCCCTGACTGCCCTGGCACAGTACTATATCGCAGACCGACCCTCATGCGCCCGGATGTACACGGAGTATCCCAAGAGAGTTGAGTATATCAGGAATATGATCAAGGAGTTCCGTGTGGACGGCGTCATCTTCCAGCGACTAGCGTTCTGCGAGACATGGGGATTCGAGCAATACTCGCTCACCAATGATTTCAAGGAGTGGAATATACCTCTGCTGTGTATGGATCGCGAATATGTCCTCGGCGGTATTGGCCAGCTGAAGACAAGAGTTCAGGCATTTCTGGAGACATTGGGGAGGTAGCCATGGACGCCAAGAAAGAGCGAAGTGTATCAAGACTGAGAGAGGAAATCGCCATGTTCGAGCCGATACTGGAGGTTCTCAAGCTGGCCCCGGGTGAGATGGGGAATCTCCAGACCTTCATTATCGAGGACATTCTGGATAGCCATAAGAAGGTAATTGAGTGTGTCGAGCACGAGAAGCCATTCCTGGCAAGTCAGTTCACCAACCCGGTGGAGATACTGACCGCCATGGACATCCCATGGTATTTCCATGTGGCACACCAATTCATGGCCGGTGGTACCGGTGGAAGCCCGCATACCATTGAAGACCTGGAAGAAATGGATAAGATGGGAATACCGTCCGACTGCTGCACACTTCTTAAACTGCTCCTCTACTATCAGGCTGCTGGACTGCTGCCGATCCCGACGGCATATCTGGCGCTGACTGAGCCATGCGATGGCGTGGCGGGCATGCATTCAGTATTCATGAATCATCCCGACTGGCGGGGTGTGCCAGTCTTTGCCCCTGACCCCCCATATCACAGTGACGAACGGGCCGTCGACTACTATGCCGGTGAAATGAAGAGGATGGTTGAGTTTGTTGAAAAGCATACCGGGAAGTCGCTGGACATGGGCCGCCTCAAAGGGGTTGTAGAGGAAACCAACAAGGGCTACGCCATGTGGATGGAATACAACGACTTGCGGAGGTCGGTGCCGACGCCGCACAGCTACGTCATGCCAATGTCATGCTTCTACCTGGTCAACGACATGGGAGCGGGAGACCCTGCAAAGACAAAATGGTACCAGGATATGGTTGCTAACGCCGAATCGCGTGTTCGGGAGAACAGGCCAGAGGTGAAAAATCAGAGGATCAGGCTATTCTGGTATGATATTCAGCCCATGTTCTTCAGTGAACTGGTGCCCTGGCTGGAGCAGGAGTGGGGAGCAGTCATTGCCATGGACATGGTCAGCTACTGCCCCTACGAACTGATAGACACGTCAACCGAGGATACCATGTTCAAGGGTCTCGCCAAGCGGGCTTTCCTGCATGGTCCCATGGTGCACCAGGCCCGCGGTCTGGCAGACAATGTCATTCATGACATTACCCGAATTGTCAAAGACTACAAAATCGACTGCGTCGTTTTCCCGGGCCACATGGGTCACAAGGATATGGCTGCCAGCGCCAGCATCATGCGGGAGGTGTGCCGAGACCTGGGTGTTCCATTTCTGCATATCGGCATGGACGTGTGCGACAAGCGATACACCACCGTTGAAGAAATCAAGAACAAGATGTCCCACTTCTTCACTGCCATGGGGCTGGGCTGACCAGATCCGCAACTCAGCACGCAGGGGTGGGCGGATAGCCTTCAGAACGGACGGCAGATGAAATCCCTGCCCCGTTCAGGCCAGGAGTCCGTTTAGTTCCAATTCATCGGCAACGTCTGTCAGGCCCAGATCTGCAAGTTTCCATCTTGTTTGCCTGCCCGTGGAAACATCCCACCCTCTCAGCTGATAGTATTCTCCTTTGATCCTCTCAAATTCTCCTCTGTCCAGTG
>JBGOWL010000197.1:0-3947 GCA_041478585.1 Dehalococcoidia bacterium
AATGATGGTGGTTCTGACACCATGAGAGATTTGCCTTTGCGCTTCTCTGGCGACTGCTTTGCCCGATGCCAGCATCTCGAGACAACCAATGTTGCCGCAGCTACAACGAGGGCCGTTTATGTCTATAGTAGTATGACCGATTTCGCCAGCACTCCCAGAAACCCCGTTGTATAGCTTGCCGTCGATGATGATTCCCCCACCGATGCCTGTGCTGACTGTGATGTAGATCAGATTGTTCACACCTTTTCCGGCACCAAAGGAGTGTTCGCCCAAGGCTGCAGCGCTGGCGTCATTCATAACGAAAGTGCGGATTCCTGTTGCACCTTCTACCATGTCTTTCAGTGGGATATTGTGCCAACCAGGAAGATTGGGTGAGTCTGTCACTATTCCTTTCACTGAATCGATAGCACCAGCAGCGGCTATGCCTATAGTGGACAAAGAAGAAGATATGAGGTTGGTGTTATTGATGAGATTGTCGATTGTAGTCAACATGCGGTTGACTACTGCTTCCATTCCTTCTTCAGCCAGAGTGGGTTTGTATTGGCGGGAGATGATTTCCCCTGTTGGGGAGACTATAGCGGTTACGATCTTGGTACCCCCAAGATCTATAGACAGAACGAGATTCTGCTTAGTAGGCTCAGTCATGGTCGTATCTGTATTATAGCTGTCAGTACAGCAGCTATCAATTTCGGTGGATTTGATCGAGTCCGGTCCGGATTGCCAGCCTATCAATCCAGACCTGGCTCTTCAGGGATCATGTTTGCTCCACGATGACTGTTGTGCCTGACGCTACCTGCTTAAGTAACCTGGGGTTGTCTGTTAGTCTTCCTACTACGGTGACGGGGCTTGCTGCTCGGATCTCGTTCTTGCGACTTGCCGGAGTGGGACCAAAGAAGATGCAGAGCGAGTTTCCATCTGGCCAATATCCCAGATTGCCCATCTCGACTATCTCTTTTCCGTCTTAGATTTCAAGATCGAGTGATATGGGGAAATATATCTCCTCTCCCCATGTATTGGCCTTGCCCTCCAGGGGTAGTATATCGTAGAGGGCTGTGGCTGTCTTGGTATTGTTCAATTCAGCCTGCAAATCGATATTGCCCGCTCGAATTCTGATCTTATGGCTCATCTACAATACTCCAAATTCATCCGTTTCTCGAAGTCCTGTGTATTCGACTCACCCTCTGGTCATACTGTTAGGCTATGTGGGTATTCTATTTGGCAAAGCACCTCCAGTATGGCTTGAGGTTGTCTTTAACTGCCTTTACTATCTCTCTCGTTTCTCCGAGCTGATAGTCTGTCTTCAGAGAAAAGAAGAAGGGTTCTACAAATTCAAGGTCGAGTTTGGCTAATCCCGAGACCAGGGCGAGCCAACAAGAAGGCAGGACAGCCTGGTTGTATCCACTCCCAATGAGATCAACTACCTTTCCATTGCATACCCTTTCGGCTACTTCCCCAACTTTTGCTCCTACCATTCCCAGGCCTTTCAGAGTCAGCCCCAAATCAGTCAGTTCATCGGCAAAGTGAGGGTCAGAGCCTCCGTTTCTGATGATTATCTGAGGTGCGAATTCCTCTGCTAAAGGAGCGAATATCTCGTCGATGACGTATTCATAGGCATCATCGGAGGCCCCTGGAGGCAGGGGGATATTGACGGTAAATCCCAAGCCTTCGCCCTCTCCGATTTCATGGGCGAAGCCGGTTCCTGGATACAAAGTCCGCGGGTCCTGGTGAATGTCGATGAATAGCACCCTTGGGTCCTGATAGAAGATCTGACAGGTTCCATCCCCGGCATGAGCGTCGGTATCAATAACCAGGATTCTCTCCAGGCCATGGTTCTCGGTCAGGTTTCTGACGCATACAGCCACGTCATTATAGATGCAGAATCCAGCCCCGTAACTCCTTTTGGCGTGATGTAATCCGCCACCAACGCCCACAGCATGAGCGAATCTGCCCTTCCAAACGATTTCTGCTGCTGTTAGAGTGGCTCCCACGATTAGCCTGGCAGCTTTCTCCATTCCGGGTTGAAGAGGGGTATCTGGACTGAGGAATCTGTTGTCCGGTAGCCAGACCCCCTTGGATTCAGTTTGCAGGAAGTCAATGTAGACTCTATGGTGAACAAGAAGCAATTCTTCGTCTGTTGCATGCCTTGGATCGACCACTTCGAACTTGCTGCTCTCAACCTTCTCTCTCAGGAGATCCATAAATCGGGTATACCTGTCGCTTCTGAAAGGATGCCCAGGTCCGAAATCGTAGCCTTTCATTTGAGCGCTATATGCTATAGCCAGTGTCATCTCATTCACACTCTACTTGACTCTGACTCGAACCAGAATGTCCCCCGGATGGTCATCAGTTACCTGGCAAGCATTGCGCAGTCTCAGAATACTGCCGGTCTTCACTCCGGAGGGAATTCTCACCTCCAAGCTCCTAGTATTCCTCTTCAACAGCTTCTGTGTTCCCATTGAAGCCTCGTCTTTTGAGATCATCAGCTTATAATGAACATCTTGCTTTCGTGCTCTTTGGGCCTGATGGGGTCTCTCCCGTGTTCTACACGCTCTGTCTGAAGGCCAAGTCTCAAATCTTATGCTGCTACCTGGCCCAGTGGAGGTTCTGAACAAAAATGCTCCCCCTTTACCTCTGATCAGGTCGCCAAATACTTCGTCGAGGAACCCAAAACCCAGGCCGGCTCTATTGAACTCCCTCATCAGGTCTTCAAAGGTCATTCTCGTAGAAGCACTGCCGAAGATATCGCCAATATTGCCCGTTACCCCAAACTGGTCATACTGTCTCCGTTTCTCTCTGTCTCCCAAAACCCCGTAGGCTTCGTTTATTTCTTTGAACTTGTGGTGAGCCCATTGTTCGTTTCCTGGATTGCGGTCCGGATGATATTGCATGGCCAGGTTTCTGTAGGACTTTTTGATCTCTTGATCGCTGGAATCCCTGGTCACGCCCAGAATCTTGTAGTAGTCCTCAGCCATTGTTCAATCTATGACTCCTTAGTGGTTCAGTTGGGTTCTACCCAGCCAGATCTGGGCATAGTCTGGCCTCCTGTTGGCGGTGCGAACACTCGAGTATCTCAAGCGTCAAGTATAACACACCACTGCTCTCTCACGTGGCCTGTCGTTTGATATACATAACTCTGCCAAGAGCAAGGAAGGTATGCAGGGTGCCGGTGGGATGGTGAGCATGAGCGGGAACAACTGCGATGATAAGACTAAGGGCCCGAGGTGATTTCTTGCCAACCGGGCCCATTTGAATGTAAGCACGAGTACCAGCAGGTGTCCCAAGCCTATGTCAACATTGCGTCTGTTGCACGATAGTGCCACGACTAACGTAGTGATTCACAGTGCATGAAGGCTGTGGCTTTCTAGCCGAGGTTCATTACCTTGCCGATGGCGGTTGCCACTAACTCACCACGCTGATTCGTGGTCGTCGATTTCATGGAGAAAAGCACCATCTTCCTCTTCTCGTTGGACTTGTCCTCAACGTTATACCACTCGTTGACAATGGTGATGGTGTCACCGGCGGCGATTGGTTTGAAGTACTCCAGTTCCAGGCCGGCATCGACGATGCCCGGATATGGCCATGGCGATGTGACTACACCCTCACCCATGAGCATGGCGCAGGCCAACATGCCAGGTGGCATGCGATTCTCCCACCCTGGACTCTTGTCCCCGATAGCCTCGCAGTAACGGCGGATCATGGTTCTGTCGATCTCATAGGTTGTCGGGTTACCCTTCTTGCCAATATAGGCCTTAAGTTCCTCTACAGTGGCCATGTGCACATCTCCTTTCCTGTGATTCTACGTTATGAGGGCAGCGTAGCACGACTATGCTGCATTGCTACCATGCCTTGCTCAGGATGCAAGCTGCGTTGTTGCCGGCATAACCATATGTCTGAGCAAGACCGTTGAGCAGCTTGGTTTTCTTGACTTGGCCGGCGCCTGCTTCATC
>JBGOWL010000097.1:0-6259 GCA_041478585.1 Dehalococcoidia bacterium
AATCTACCATCTATTCCTGTGCACTTTCGTTTCGTCGTATCGACTGGCTGGTTTCGGTCGTGTTGCATCAGGATATCCAACAGGGACAAAGGAAACTGGAATGACATGCTCTGGCAGATTCAGTAGCTTGCGCACTTCCGGAATAGCATTTGGGAAGACGGCGGTCCAGACTCCTCCCAGTCCTTTAGCATGAACCGCCAGAAGGATGTTCTGTGTAGCAGCACAACAGTCATGCAGATAGAACCCCCCAAGTTTGTCCAACTTCTTATCGCCGCAAACAAGGATCCCCAGAGGTGCGCCTTTGGGAGTATTCCCGTTGATTTTAATAAAGTCTTGAAGGACTTCGCCGTCTAACAAAACGAACTGCCATGGTTGCTCATTCACTGCTGATGGGGCATTCATCGCTGCTTCCAGGATATCTCTAATGTCCTCATCAGCAATCGGATCGGGTTTCCACTTCCTTACACTTCTGCGCGAGACCAGAAGCTCTAGGACACTCTCCATTTGACCTCCTTTGTTGCTCTTTTAAGGCTTCAGCCATGGTTCAATTATGAGATATGACAGAATGCCCCGCCCAGCCCATTGTAACACCCCAACCTTAGCTTGGTTACAAAAGGAGGACAGCCTGAAATTCTACGGGGCGCTGGTGGGAGGAGGAGTCGGATACTTAGATGGACTGGTTCTCTGGAGGCAGGCCAGGCGGCATACAATAGCCACTCCCAATTGGTGCTATTCAACCGCGTTGTGAAAATGCAAAAAGCGCTCCCTGTAGAATCGGGGTGACATATGCGCCTTGTGCTATGGTCATGTATGTACCGCGTACTCCCCCTACCTGGCGACGATGTTGGCGTGCGTGTTCTTCTGACCAGAAGAATACGGACTTCCGTCAGAACCCGTCAATTATGCTCGGAGCACCTGGCTGAACTACCACGAGTGGCGCGAAGACCATTGGCTTGGCACCCGTCTCTACTACTTGATACTTCAACGCACTGTCTATCTCAATATGGAGTGGTTGACGACAGTGCGCACACTCGGTTGTGATAAGACCCAACACATACTCTCCGCGTAATCGCCCTTGCACGAAGGGCACCGCTATGGCGTCAACAGCTCAAGCAGCGTACACTTGCTCACCCGTGCTGAGGGTCAAATGATGTGGAGTCCTGTCAACAGTCACAGGATATGCCCAGGTAACTGCCCCCTGTTCATTCCTGAACAGAAAGGTCATATGCTTCTCCAGGTCGTCCAGAATGGTTTCCACCTGAGAGATGGGCAAGTTCAAATTCTGGGCGATGGAGTCTGGCGACAATGGCTTCCCCACACGGGGAAGTCCTCTAACCACGAAATTGCGAATCAGATGGTGTTCCGCCGACATGAAAGCAAGACCACCATCCAGATGCCGCGCATTTCTGGACACTTGCATCTGCCAGAGCGCCCGAGGAACTGGCAACACACAGCGGAAAAGCCCCAGCAATAAGTTGTTGTTCATCACTACATCTCCTTAGCTTAAGTGGGTTGCTGACCAACTCTCAGACATCATACCACCCAACCTCAGCTTGGGTACAAATGGGGACAGCCTGAAGCTGACGCTCAGAGAGGCACACCACAGTATGCCTCCACACCAGTCTGGAGAGCAAAGGAGTCTTCGTAGTCCACAGGACGCAGTCGTGGTGGCCGGACTTACTTCCTGCGGCTTTGCTTCTTGCCGCGTGTCGGAGCAGTCTTTGTTCCCTTGCTCTTAGCCCTGCCCGGAGAAGCCTTGACGGCCATTTGCTTCCTGAACGGTTTCGCTGGGGACTGTATCGAGTCTCCCGTCTTGGAAGCGAAACCGGCGATCAGTTTCAGCGACTTCGAGCCACACTTCGGGCAACGGGCAGGCCTGTCACCCTCGCTCATAGGCCGCATCAACTCGAACTGTTTCCGACACTTGGGGCAAAGGTATTCGTATATTGCCATCAGCCATCACCTCCTGAACTGTGCCAATACCGGTTCTTCTGCAACATTATACTACCCCAACATCATCCCGGATGGAAGGGGAACCAGCAGTGTCAAAGCCTGATCATATCCAGTTTGACAGTGATTTACAGTATATGATATTGTCGGAGTTGACGCGACCGTACGTTTCATAGCAGAAGCCGCGTCCAGTTGTCTCAGTACGACAATCAGTAACACAGCTTGCCAAATCGCGAAAAGGGGAAAGGGGGTTTTCATGAAAGGCAAAGACCTGACTACCAATCAAGGCGTTCCGGTCAGCGACAACCAGAATTCGCTTACCGTCGGTGAGCGTGGACCTGTACTGCTGCAGGATGTGCATCTGATCGAGAAGCTGGCTCACTTCGACCGCGAGCGCATCCCAGAGCGCGTTGTCCACGCCAGAGGAGCCGGGGCCCATGGCTACTTCCAGGTATACAAAGGCATGGCCAAGTATACCTGCGCCAAATTCCTCCACAACCCGAGGAAGCAGACTCCCGTGTTCGTCCGTTTCTCTACGGTGGTTGGCGGGCGAGGGTCCGCAGATACGGCCCGCGACCCAAGGGGTTTTGCTGTGAAGTTCTACACCGAAGAGGGAAACTACGACCTGGTAGGGAACAATCTGCCGGTGTTTTTCATCAGGGACGCCGTCAAGTTCCCGGACATGGTGCATGCCTTCAAGCCCTCGCCAGACACTAACATCCCCACTAGCTCATCAGCCAACAGCCGTTTCTGGGATTTCATCTCGCTGACACCAGAATCAACCCATATGATTACCTGGCTCTTCTCTGACAGGGGCACAGTGAAGAGCTACCGCAAAATGGAAGGATTCGGCGTAAACACCTTCAAGTGGGTTAATGCGGAAGGCAAGGCTGTATATATTAAGTATCACTGGAAGCCAACGGCAGGAATAGAGACAATCGATCGGCATGAGGCTACGCGGCTGGCAGGGGAAGATCCGGACATTGCCACCCGTGACCTGTATGACACCATTGCCTCCGGCAAGACAGCGGAGTATAGGTTGAATGTCCAGATAATGAAGATAGCTGATGAGCTAAAGCAAAGATTCGACCCATTGGATGCCACAAAGACCTGGCCCGAGGACAGGTTCCCCCTTGTCCCTGTGGGTAAGATGGTGCTTGATCGCAATCCTGAGAACTACTTTGCGGAAGTGGAGCAGGCGGCTTTCTGCCCCGCTACTCTGGTACCAGGCATCGAATTCTCCGCAGACAAGTTGCTGCAGGGGAGAACGTTCTCTTACAACGATACGCAACGCCATCGGTTAGGACCCAACTATCTTCAACTGCCGATTAACCGTCCCATAGTTCCAGTTAACAACAATCAACGCGACGGTTCCATGCAAACCGGGGCGTTCAGTGGTCCGATCAACTATGAGCCGAACAGCCTCGCTGGTGGTTTGCCTGGAGAGGCACCCGCCAGTGCAACCAGTGTGTACCGCGTTCAGGGTGAGGTGGATCGCAGAAAGATCAGCCTGACCAATGACTTCGAACAGGCGGGGGTGAAGTACAGGTCGATGAGCAAGATAGAGCGAGATCACCTGGTTGACAACATAGTTGATTCTCTGGGGAAAGCAAACAAATCGATACAGAAGCGGATGGTGGGCAACTTCACCAAGGCTGATTCTGATCTTGGCAAGCGGGTTGCCAAAGGACTAAAACTCCAATAAGGAGGCGACCATGCCAGAACTGAAAGAGGGTTGTGTCAAACCCGCACGCCCAGGGTAAACGCTCTGAAGGTGGGCGATCCGCTGGACGAAAGCACCTACGGAGGAGTCAAAGACAGCGGTCTGGGGCGGGAGGGGATAAGGTTTGCCATGGATGAGGGAACGGTGAGCTACTTTGGATCGATTTGCCCCACAATTGCCCCGACACCATGGAGATCAGCAGACTTCAGCATGTACTCCTTATACTTGCTGAACATGCCACCAAGATGCCGCTCTATATATTCCTGGTCATACTCAATCAGAGCCACAACGCCAATACCCAGCTCCTTTGCTTTGTCATGAGCCGCATCAACGTCATCGACACAGAATACCACCCCGACCAGCCCTTCACCTCTGTTATCGATGATCTTCTCTATGTAGCTGTCGCGTCCGGGCAGAGGAGAAGTCAACTCTATCCCTGCATCCCAGCTTATGAATACTCTCACCCCGTAGGACTCCGCGCCTGCACTTACATCGTGGAAGGTAGCACCAAGGAGTTTAGAGTAAGTCTCAACAGCCTTGTCCAGATCTCTGACTGCTATGACCACTCTGTTGACACCCTTTGGTTTCATGGTACCTCCGCAAACAGGTAATCAGACACTTGGATTCCCGCTTTCGCGGGAATGACATCGGTGGAGTAGCAGAGTGACATCGGTAGTTCAACGACAGTTGCCCATCCTCTGGCATCTGACGAGTGACATTGGTGGAGTACATCCAAAGATATCCCAGAGACACTACACTAGCAGATGGACCAGCGTCGTCTGATTTCCTCGGCCTCGCTGATCATATTTTCGATAAGCTCCCTTACGGTGACCACCCTGTCAATAACCGCCACAGCCAGCGATCCGGGCAGGCTTCTCAGTATTTCCTCTTCCATAGCTTCCTCAGGCAGGTCAGGCATATCCGGGGAATCCTTGAGCATCACCCTCTCCAGTCGCAACAGCCACTGGTCCACAGGCGCGGAATCTCTTTCGCCCATGACTCTCTGCAGTTCCTCGGGCTTCGGAGGAGCCAGACAACGCTCCCTGTATTTTGGCTCAGTGGGATCAGCCTCCGCCATGGACTGCTTGTGGCGTTCAGAGATAGGACACTCCTTGGTGGCCATGAAGGCAGTCCCCAGATAGACCGCTTCCGCCCCCATCACCAGAGCGGCCATGAAGCCCCTTGCGTCTCCAATGCCCCCGGCAGCTATCACCGGTATCTTCAACTGTTTCACTGCCCAGGGAATGGCCACAAGCGTAGGGAGCTGCAGGATGCTTTTGAAACCCGCTCCTTCCAGTCCTACAATTACCACAGCATCAGCTCCCTGCTGCTCCACCGCCAAAGCATGCTTCATGGTGGCAACCTTGTGGATCCACTTCACACCAGCGGCCTGCAGCCGTTTCCCGTATTTGTCGGCCCTGTAGGTAGCAGTCTCAACCACCGGAACACGTTCCTCAATAACCACCTGGCACATTTCATCGATGTTGGGACATGTCATAAGGGTCAGGTTTACCCCGAAGGGCTTGTTGGTAAGCGACCTGGCGCGGCGAATGTCCTGGCGTAGCCCCTCAGGCGTACGCAGGGCGGTGGCCGTGATCATTCCCAGCCCGCCGGCTTCGGAGACCGGAACCGCCAGCGCTGATGTGCCGAAGCTTCCAAAGCCACCCTCGATAATGGGATATTCGATCCCCAACATCTCAGTGATTTTTGTTTTCCACATGAAGGTCAAGACTCCCTTCCGCCAGCCCATGACCGACTATCGCGCAGGTGCAGAATTCACCTTTTGCTGACCAGTTTCTTTACGCCATCTCCAATGCCGTCGATGTTGAGTTCGTACATGGGGAACATCTTGCTGACCATTGACACAGTGGGATGATTCCAGAAGCGCCCTCCTTCAGGATTGAGCCAGACACAGTGTGTGAAGTGATCGGCAATACGCTTGAGCCATAATACCCCTGGTATGTCATTGCGCTGGTAATAGTAGATGGCACCGTATCTCTCCGTCAGCTCGGTTATGGCCATCCTGGCATCTCCCACCAGTATCACCTTGTAATCCGGCTCAAGGGTACGCAGAAGATGATCCGTAGCCACTTCCTCCTGCGTCTCCACGTCACGATAGACATTCTCGTAGATGCAGTTGTGAAAGTAGTAGTACTGGAAATCTTTGAAATGTGAACTGGTGTGGGCTGCAGAGAAGAGCAGACTGCACAATTCAGCAAAGGGCTCCATTGAACCACCCACATCCATCAACAGCAGTAACTTCACGGCATTCTTTCTGCTTCGTGTCCAGAGCAACTCTATGTCTCCAGCGTTCTTGGCTGTAGCGTCGATGGTCTTCTCCAGATCCAGTTCATCTTCGGGGCCGATCCGGCTTAGCTGTCTCACCCGTCTTAGGGCTATTTTTACCTGACGTACGTCCAAGGTCAGATCGCTGCGATAGTTGCGGAATCTCCTCTCCTGAGCAATCTGAATAGCCCCCCTGCCCCTAGACTGGCCTCCAATCCTTATGCCTGCTGGATGAGAGCCAGAATGTCCAAAGGGGCTGGTTCCTCCTCTACCGATCCAGTAGTTGCCTCCATCATGTTG
>JBGOWL010000199.1:0-3905 GCA_041478585.1 Dehalococcoidia bacterium
CAAGAGATTGCACCACCTTAACTGCGGCGGTCAAAGACAGGAACTCCTTGCCCCAGTCTTGTTCAGTGGCCGGCACCACCTTCAGGGAAGGCGTGTCCTTGAGTATCTGATGTGAAGCCTGGTCACAGTGCATTTCCACTCCCGCCCTGGCAAACTCTTTGGCAATCATTTTCAGGAACTCCGTGGCGATTTCTGCGTGAACCAGGATGGTGTCCAGGGCATTACACACCGTGGGGCGCTGGACTTTGGCGTTGTAGACGATAGCCGTGGCTTTACCCAGATCGGCGCTCCTGTCAACGAGAGTATGGCAGACCCCGATCCCACCAGCCAGAACCGGCATGGTGGCATTGGTGACTACAGATTTGATCAGCTCTGCCCCTCCCCGGGGCACAATGAGATCAATGATACCAGTCATTTTCAACATTTGACCGACCACAGTCCGCTCGGTAGACTCGATGATCTGGATAGCTCCCTCGGGAATGCCGGAGTCATAGGCTGCCTTCTGGACCACCGTGGCCAGCGCCAGGTTGGAGTTTATGGCCTCCTTGCCCCCGCGGAGGATCACCGCGTTCCCAGATTTGAGACACAGGGTGGAGATGTCCACCGTGACGTTGGGGCGGCTCTCGTAGATAGTGGCAACTACTCCCAGAGGCACCCGCTTTCTACCTGCCTGTAGCCCGTTGGGCAGGGTACGCATATCAAAGATCTCACCCACGGGATCTGGCAGGCTGGCTACCGCCCGCACGTCGCCAGCCATGGCAGCGATGCGACTGGAGTTGAGCAGCAATCGGTCGAGCATGGCGGGGCTCATCCCCAAAGACTCTGCTGCGGCGCGATCCCGTTCATTGGCAGCCAGGATTTCCTTCTCGCTCGAAATCAGACTGTAGGCTATTTTGAGCAAAGCCCTGTTCTTCACCTCGGTTGAGAGGTGAGCCAGTTTCTTGGAAGCGGCCTTAGCTGCCCGGGACTTGGTCTGCAACTCCTGCACAGTAGATGACATCTTCTTGCTCCTTATGTTTGAATTATCCCTCAATCTTCTTCTTGAACGCGTGAACAATCTCGTTGGATAGCGCCTGACCGCCCCGGCTCACCAGACCTGAAAGCAGGCCAGAGGCCTCGCCCCCGGCAGTCACCTTGGTCTGGTGATCCCCGGGTTCCAGGGTGTAGTAGCGGCTTAGCCTGGTGCCCAGAACATTCCCTTGCATCACTACACGTTGGCGAGGAACGAACTCGGTGATGGTCATCAACAGCTTGACATCCACCATGCCGGCCCTGGCGGTAATACGAAGCCTTGAGCCAACCCCCCAGAGAGTCTGTGGAGAGCTTCTCTAGCTTCTGTATAGAAGCTATCCATTCAGGCCATTCCTCAGGATGGCTTAAGGCTGTCCAGATCGCTTCGGGAGAGGCGTTGATTTCCGCGGTGCTCTCAAATTTCATGCCGCTTCGGTTCCGCAAAGTGCAGCACAAGCAAAGGGTTGCTGTCCCCAGGCCTGACTGGGCTGCGCAGTTTCAGACCTTTCTGAGCCTTTCAAAGTTATCAAATATCACCTTGAAGTGCAAGAGTTCCGTAATTGTCCCAGATCCGTGTATTCTGTCATGCTGCTCCCACAACCAAGTGAAGAGGATAGAATTTCTGGATTCCTGCTTCCCGTTTCCACGAGGACAAGTTCCGCAGGAATGACAGGCCACCCCGGGATTCCCCTTTTCACGGGAATGACACAGGTGGAGACAGGAATGACAGGGGCAATGGCGGGAATGATTACATGAAAAAGAAGCGCGAATGACATGAAGAAGAAACAGCAATGACGTATGGCGTAATCCACGGACTAAGGCTTTCCTGGTCCAGTTGACTGGTTTCGAGAAACTCAATCTGCAGTCGTGCATATGCTATAATGTCTGCCGACGTAGAGACAGGTTCTTGCACAGGAGGCAGCATCTATGGAACCGTGGGAACTTACTCCGTGGGCAGAACTCGATGCAGTGCTTCGCCTTCTCATTGCCGCAGTCGTAGGCGGTATTATCGGATACGAGAGGGAGCACGCTGGAAAAGCTGCTGGCCTCCGTACCCTGGTACTTGTCTGTATTGGAGCGGCTCTTTTCACCGTTGCTTCGATCTATGGATTCGATGAACCCAGCGATCCTTCCAGGATTGCAGCGGGGGTGGTCGTGGGCGTGGGTTTCATTGGAGCTGGCACCATTCTTCATGGAGAGGGAGGTATCGTAGCTGGTCTGACCACAGCAGCTACGATATGGACAGTGGCAGCTATCGGTCTGGCAATAGGGAGTGGACTGTACTCAGTGGGCGTGGCCACTGCAATCATCATACTGGTGGCGCTGCGTTTCCCGAAGGCACCGCGACATCCCGATTGAGATAGTTCCTGTTGCCAGTTTGCCTCTGTGCGCTACAATCGCAGCTCGGCGCGGGTATGAATGAAGGACAGCAGGTTTTCACGACCGACCATGCCGATGATGCGATTGTTCTCCACAACGAGCAACTGGCGGGCATCCTCATCAGTCAGCAATTGCATGGCAGTGGAGAGGTCTTCGTCCGGGCTGACCTGTTTCAGCTTGTCCATCGGGGTCATGGCTTCCATCACCGTTCGCCGGTGTCGGACCTCCCGTGGCACTGCCTTCACATTCTGCATGGTGATCAGTCCCAGAGCTCGGCCGTTCTCCACCACGGGGAAGCAGCGGCGGCCCGAGGCCAGGATATACTGGTTTACCAGTTCCTCTATAGTGAGTCCGGGTGAGACCACAAGGCAATCGCGGGTCATGGCATCGCTGATCTTGTGCCCTCGCAGTTGATCCTGGAGCACCACCTGCTGGTAGCTGCCCGCGGCGGCGTTTTCCAGAATCCAGCCGATGGCGGCTATCCACAGGCCTGAGTACAGATTCTCTCTCCAGTCCAGGAGTATGAGGAGAATCCCGCCAAAAATAAAGAGGTAGCCAAAACCCCTGCCAATGGTGGCGGCGATGCGGGTAGCTCTCTGCAGATCACCTGAGCGCCACCAGAGAATGGAGCGCAGTACACGCCCGCCATCGAGGGGAAAGCCAGGGAGCATGTTGAAGACAGCCAATCCCATGTTGACATATCCGCTCCAGAAGGCCAGTTCCGACAGAGGCTCACTAGAGTATCTCGTGGCGAAGTATATACCCCAGAAGATGCCTCCCAGGATGATGCTGGTGCCGGGTCCGGCTATGGCCATTCGGAACTCGACACCGGGCTTTTTGGGCTCTTGATCAAGCTGAGATACCCCGCCGAGAATGAACAGGGTGATGGCCCGTACCCGGATCCCGGCAGCCTGCGCCACCAGGCTGTGGGCCAGTTCATGGGCCAGCACAGACGCAAAGAGCAGAACGCTGATGCCGGCGCCGACAGCCCAGTATGTTGCCGTACTCCAGTTGTCATAGGACTCAGGCAAGTACCAGTTGGCCCAGGCCACGGTCACAAGTGCAAACACGACGAACCACGACCAGTGCAGCTTCACGGAGATGCCGAAGAATTTTCCGAGCGGTATGCCCCCTCGCAGCATTTCTGTCTCCTTTGTACTCGCCTGTGTATACTCTATGGAATCGGAAACGATCCGGTGTGGTTCAGTATCCTGATACACTTATACAATATCACAATAGCAGCCAATGATAAAGCCATGGTGAATATGATTATATCGTCGATGATAATTATCACGGGCTATCCCATTTCATAGGTCTGTTAGGCTATGGTCTTAGTGGCCGTGTTTGGACGGGCTGATCGATTCTCGTCGGTCCTGTTTGTCCGAAGCAGAGCAAAACACTACAATAGAAGCCGGTTATGAGAATCATCACGGGACAATTGGTCATACCAAGCAGGGACTTTCCTGCCACAGCCAGTGGGGGTCTTCGGATGACCAGCAGGTGCAGATGAAGCC
>JBGOWL010000131.1:0-5298 GCA_041478585.1 Dehalococcoidia bacterium
AGGGATGAAGGGGCTGTGCTAGGGCCATTTCATCAATCGCATATCATATCGCTGGTGCTGTTTGCGGCGGCTGTGGTCCTGCTTTTCCGTCTGAAGACAGGCTGGGTCAAGCCGGAACCTGTGGAGACGAAGGGCCAGGAGACGCGAGCCGAGACGCCGCCTTCACCAGTAAGCTAGTGGATTCCTGCTTCCGCAGGAATGACATGGGGGGGCAGGGGTAAATCGAGGCTAGCAGGCGGGGGCAAAGTCGAGGATATTGAGGGCCAGTGTTTCCTCACCGTTCCACCGATCAACCATCAGGTTGTAGACAACATCGATCTCAGGAGTCACCTCTGCTGCAAGGTGGCCAAGGTCGAAGCCGATGGCCTTCCAGACAACCTCTCTATCTCTCAGCTTCAGCCTCAGGTGCCGAGACGCACCGCCCACTTTCTGGCAATCTATGACCCTTGTTCTCCGTGAGAGGAAGGCCGGCACAGGATTGCCGCGGCCAAAGGGAGCAAGTCTCTCGACAAGTGAATAGGTGCTGCCCTGCATACGGTGAAGGGGTATATCAGCCTCAATGGTCAGAGAAGGCCGGAGGTCCAGGGAGGATAGCTGGAGGGTAGCTTTATCAAGCAGGCACTGCCGCAAGCGAGCGAGGTTCTCGCTGGGCAGAGCAAAACCCGCCGCTGAAGGATGACCACCGAACCGAAGCAGGAGGTCCTGGCACTCAAACAGAGCCTGGACAACGTCGAATTCGGGTATGCTGCGAGCACTTCCTCTGACGACTGTATCACCCATCTCGAAGATGAAAACCGGGCGGTAGAATTCATCTGCCAGTTTGCCCGCGATGATCCCCACTATTCCGGGCGGGTAGTCCTCTCCTCCTATCATTAAAAGAGGAAACTCGATGCCGGCCGGCAGTTGCGCCCTGGTTCTGGCCAGAAACTCCCCGGTCAGCTTCTGTCGCTGGGTATTTTTCTTCTCCACCTCATCGGCCAGGCGGCGGGCCTCCTCAGGCGAATCCGTTACCAGCAAGCGGTAGCTGCTGAAGGCATGGTCCAGCCTCCCGGGGGCATTGAGGCGTGGGGCCAAGGACCAACTGATGTCTTCGGTCTCCATTTTGTCTAATTGCAGTCCAGCAGCACGGGCCATCTCGATCAGGCCGATGCGGCTGGTATGACTCAGGGTTTCCATACCTTTCTTCACCAGATAGCGATTTTCACCCAGCAAGGGCACCATGTCAGCCACAGTACCAAGAGTTACCAGGTCCAGCATCCCGGTCAGTTGCCCCGTTCTGCCCAGGGTTTGGAACAATGCCTGAAGTAACTTGAAGGCTACTCCGGCTCCGGCGAGATGGTAGAAGGGGTAGGAAGGGTCGGCACGTTTGGGGTTAATAACGGCCAGTGCTGGGGGAATGCCATGAGTGATGGTATGGTGGTCAGTAATGATGACATCCAGCCCACTTCTCTGAGCGTATTCCACTTCAGAGGAGTTGCTGATGCCACAGTCCACGGTAATCACCAGGGTAACACCCTGTTCTCTGAGACTCTCCAGGGAGGCTGTGTTGAGGCCGTAGCCTTCGCTGACACGGTGCGGGAAGTATGAGATAACCTTGCCACCGAGAGAAGCGAGCCCTTCATTAAGGATGGCAGTGCCACAAACGCCATCGGCATCAAAATCACCGTAGATGGCAATGGTCTCACCGGAGAGCAGAGCGTGATAGACTCTGGAGACAGCCTTCTCCATGTCGGGCAGGAGGAAGGGGTCACCCTGCAGGGTCTCGGCTATATCAAGAAAGGACTCAGCCTGCGCAGGGTTGGTGATGCCGCGGTTATGCAGAAGTTGAGCAAGCAAAGGTGGCAGCTCCGCCCCCGCCAGGCATCCGGCGGGAGGTGGCGGAAGGACTTTCCACCGACGATGGTTCAACTATCTGCCTTCACTGTATTCTCTCAAGATGAGTACGGAGTTGTGGCCCCCGAAACCGAAGGAATTGGATAGCGCTGTCCTCACCTTTTTCTGGCGAGCGACGTTAGGAACGTAGTCAAGGTCACATTCTGGATCAGGGTGTTCCAGGTTGATGGTAGGCGGGATAATGCCATGTTGAATGGTAAGGGCGCATATGATTGCCTCAATAGCGCCGGCAGCAGCGATGAGATGTCCCGTCATGGACTTGGTAGAGCTGACAGGCACACGGTAGGCGTGTTCTCCCAACGCGCCTTTGATGGCCATCGTCTCGCACTTGTCGTTCAGTTGTGTAGAGGTGCCATGGGCGTTTATGTAGTCTACTTCCTCGGGATGTATTCCAGCCTTGTTCAAGGCTACCTGGATAGCCTTGGCACCGCCCTCTCCCCTTGCGTCGGGCTGGGTGATGTGGTAGGCGTCGGAGGTGGCCCCATAGCCGATAACCTCAGCCAGGATATCAGCGCCACGCCCAAGCGCATATGAAAGGCTTTCGAGAACCATTACTGCTGCCCCTTCGCCTATGACAAAGCCATCGCGATCGGCGTCGAACGGCCGAGAGGCCTTCTGGGGTTCCTCATTGCGTTTAGACAGGGCGCCAGCGGCATTGAATCCAGCGATGCCTATGGGAGTGATGGCTGCTTCCGCACCACCGGCCAGCATCACGTGAGCATCACCGCGCCTGATGATCTCGCAGGCTTCGCCAACGGCATCGGCCCCGCTGGAGCAAGCAGAAGTAGCGCAGAAGTTCACCCCCTTGGCACCCAACATTATGGAGACATGTCCAGAAGCAGCATCGGAGATCATCATGGGAATCAGAAAGGGGCTCACCTTGTGAGGCCCTTTCTCTGCCAGCACCGCCATCTGGACAGAAAGGGTGGATATGCCGCCTATACCACTGCCAATGAGCACGCCGACATTGCAGGCATCTTCAGGATGACTGCCAAGATCAAGCTTTGCCTGAGCCGCTGCCTGAAGGCTGGCCACCACCGCAAATTGTGTGTAGCGGTCCATACGGCGGGCTTCACGATACTCAACGTGGTCAGCAGGGTTGAAGCCCTTGACCTCGGCGGCGATCTGGGTCTCGAAACTATCGGCGTCGAAAAGAGTAATGCGGTCAACGCCGGACTGGCCAGCCTTGAGAGCCTCCCAGAGCGAGGGGGTGTCGAGACCCAGAGGGCTGACTACCCCCATGCCGGTGACAACGATTCGGTTGTGCACGTCTATGGCCAATACAGCCTCTCTGCTTCCTTCTTCAGCCCAGCCCGAAAATCAGGATGAGCGATAGCGATAAGCTCCAGAGCACGCTCCCTTTGCGTTTTCCCCTTGAGCCTGGCGATGCCATATTCAGTGACCACGATATCGGCCAAAGTGCGCGGTGTGCTGACGACCGTGCCAGGCTCCAGCATGGGCACGATACGAGACAGGGCGCCGTCCTTGGCAGTCGAGGGTATGGCCACAATGCTCCGCCCGCCCTTTGACAGGTAAGCACCTATAGCAAATGAAAGCTGACCACCCGAGCCACTGGTCATTACCGTCCCTACGGATTCGGCAGCGATCTGGCCAGTGAGATCCAGAGCAATGGCGCTGTTGATGGCCACCATATTGTCGTGCGAAGAAATGACCCGAGGATCAAGGATATAGTTCGAGGAGTAGACCTCAAAGAGGGGATTATCGTTGATGAAGTCCATCTCCTCCTTAGTGCCTCCTCCTACCGCTGTGGCCACCGCCCTTCCTTTATGGATGTTCTTGTACTTGCCGGTGATGACACCGTTCATCACCAGGGTACCGATTCCTCTAACGGTGTTCTCCGAGTGCCAGCCCAGGTCATGCTTGCTGTCCAGGATACCGAGTTGAGCCACCCATTCAGCAGTACCACCGACACCTATCTCCAGACAATCGCCGTCCTTGATGAGAGTGCCAACGTAGCCAGCGACGTTCTTCTCCAGTTCACCCGGGCCCGTGGTCTTCCTCCCCAGTATGTCTGTACCTCCGGGAACCTTGCCTGAAGGGGTGTGCTCGACGAAGCAGTCTATCTCTGATACATGGATGAAGTTGTCACCGTAGGTCCTAATAATCCTCTCATTGGCTTCGGCGATGACCACCCGGGCCATCCTGACCCATTCTTTCTTCATCCACAATGAGGCGCCAAAGCTGCAGAAACCGTGTTCATCCGGAAGAGAGACCTGGACCATGAAGACATCCATCGGCTTGGCTTCGGTCATATCCGGCACGCCAAAGAGGCCGCTGACGGTGAAATCCGACTTCCTTTCGGCCACCAGCGCTCTAACCAGAGGTAAGACATAGGATGTTTCAAGCTGGAAGGTATCGGGATAGACATCGTACCAGGAGGTATCGTACATGGGGAGGTCACTGCCACCTCCACCCATGATCCTCACTCCCGTTAGTTCGTCCGCACGGCTGACAAGCGCCAGTCCCAAGGCAGGGGCCTCCGGCTGGGCAAAAACAACATAGTCCCCTGATTTCACCGCCTTCATCGCTTCTTCAGCCGAAACCAGTTTCCGTTTGTATTCCTCTTTCCAGTTCACGCTCTGTATGTTCCTCCTTCTGAACCAACCAAGTGTGATGTTAGCATCCAACGTTTCTCAGCGTCAAGGTGCTGAGCTTCGAACTGGGAACGCGCACAGGAACAGAAGAGGCTGCAGGACAGCAGGCAGGCGTGGAAAAGACCTCAGGCTGTGGCGATGATTATATTTCAGGCACTAGCGTGGCGTTGTCTTCCGGAGGCCAACCTCGCAGTGCCGTCCAACGCGAGCGGTGAGTCACATGCTCGACATCGCAGAGCAGCGCGATCAGAAGTCGCCTGCCAGCGAAGACTCTGTCTCACAGGGTAGCCGCAGTTAGCACATCGGGCATCACCCTCGCTGGCCAAGAGCCTCCTATCGGGCAACAAGCGCTTGCAGCGGGCCCCCAGACCCGCCAGACATTCAATAAACAACGAGATGAGGTATACCATTGCCCCTCCTTTGTGACCAGTGTGTCATTTTCATGTTCATATCGGATCAACAGATACTACCACGAACCGAAAGCAACATGGAAAGATATCAGATAAGTTCTTAGAAGTCAATAGCTGTCACCCGGGGGAGCACCTGATTCCCAGCGAGCTTCTACAACTACCCGAAGACTCCAATCAAGACAATGACACCGGCTATCAGGGTCCCGAGGCCAATAAAGGACATAAGGTAAAGATTGATCCGCTCCGCTGAAAGATGCCGTTCCGGAAATTTTTCTGCTTCTTCCTGAGCCACTTTTTGGTGATAGCTCCAGATCGCCGCAGTGACAAGTATGGTGGGAATGGTCCAGCTCAGAAACTGGAAATACGTCGAACCGGTCACA
>JBGOWL010000017.1:0-12845 GCA_041478585.1 Dehalococcoidia bacterium
ACTGCCACGCCCGCCGGCCTGACCTGGTCATCACTCCGCGAGTGTCCGCCATTCTGTCTTGAAGCTTCTGGCGTTGCACGAGTCCCCATCAGTACCCCACCAAGTGCATACTATCCACCCCAACTCCTCGGCAAGAAAGCAATTCGGGTCACAGATGTCGTTAGACAGAACCGAGTCTACAAACACATTATAGTGTCTCAGCCTCATAATTTCAAAAGACATGCCCTACAGACCGAGAAGCTGTTTCTTTTTCTGATTGAACTCGTCTTCAGTGATAATTTTCCTGTCCAGCAGTGCAGCAAGTCTCTCCAGTTCATCAAAGTTTGAGCCTTCTTTAGCCCCCCTCCTGGTGCCGGTCATCTTCTGCTCGATAGCTTCTCGCATGGCCTCAAAATCCCTCTGCTGGCCAGACCTGAATATCACCACGTTCTCATCATCCGCAATATCCGATTCTGAATCTCTCGGCCATTTCTCTTCGAAAATAAACTGGATGTACCCATCGGCCAGTATGCCGGCCTTCTTGAATCGTATCGACACGATCTTGGAGATCAGTATGTCCTTCTCAAGCTTGCTTCCTCGACCCAGGAAACCCAGCGCGCTTCTGCGCTTTATCCTGACCATATCATTCAGGAGTTCCAGATCTCTGTATGCACCCCTTGCCTGCATGATCACTTCCTGCATTTCTTTCCCCTTCAAAAACTCCCTGCGCTGGAGGTTAGAACGAGAGAACAGCGCCGACGACCCGCCGGCCTCGCACATTGTACCCCAAACCCATGCTGCTGTCCGAGCCTATTCTACTGTTTGGGCGGCTGTGGCGGAGATGGGTTTATCAACCCCGCTGCCAGTGTGCCTGGTACAATGGCTGCCAGCTCGTCGAGCGTCCACGCCCCGCTCTTGCTGTAGATCGTTTTGATTGCCGTTGGTTCAGAACAGAGGGCTATCTGATTCCCAGCCAGAATGAAGGTGCAGCCATTGATGTTGGCAGCTCCATCGGTGGCCAGGTAAACCACAAATGGGGCGATGTCGTCTGGTGATGGCAGAAAAGCCGTGACCTCCGGCCCCACGGGCAATGGTTTGCCTTCGACGCTAGCTTTCTCGATCGCCTCAGCTATTTCCGCCGATACAGTCAGTCTGGTGGCCGCCCTTGGGCGAATAGCGTTGCAGGTTACGCCGTATCGGCCCATGTCCCGGGCCACCGTCCTGGTGAATCCCACTATACCCTCTTTGGCAGCGCTGTAATTGGCCTGCCCCACGCTTCCCAATCCCGATTCAGATGCGGTATTGATGATGCGGCCGCTCTTCTGCTCTCGAAATATGGCACACGCCGGCCTGGTGCAATTGAAATGGCCATAGAGATGAACCTTCATCACCAGGTCCCATTCCTCTGGCGCCATGTTGAAGATCATACGGTCACGAAGGATGCCAGCATTGTTCACCAGGATGTCCAGCCTGCCAAAGGCATCAATAGCAGCCTTGACAATATTTTTGCCGCCCTCCGCAGTGGCTACGCTGTCGTAGTTGGCCACTGCTTGGCCACCGTGGTCTCTGATCTCCTTGACCACGTTGTCGGCTGGCGAAGCAGCCTCGCCGACGCCATCGCGGCCACCGCCGAGGTCGTTGACCACCACCCTGGCGCCCTCCTGGGCCAACAACAACGCCTCAGCTCTGCCAATACCTCGGCCCGCTCCAGTGACAATAGCCACTTTGCCCGTTAGTCTCCCTCCCATCTGTTTTCAACCTCCTTGTCTTAGCAGCACACTACCAGAACTATCGACCGCCGCCAGTGTAATGCCTTGTGGCTGATTTTGCAATGCCTCATTGGAGATTCGGGGTTGGCAGGTTACAGATAAAGGGCCTCGACGAACCCACTTCCGAGCCGAATTGACATCGATACCTACTTATGGTAAACGATCATTACTATCTCGACCCCGCACACCTGCCCAGATATTGCCTTTGCCAGAGCTGAATCTGCAAAGATAACTTCCTACTCCGCCAAGGCGAGCGGAGCAGCCAGAAGGGGGGATGCAATGGACGACAGGCGATCAATCGAGGAAGCGCTGGGAAAACGACTTCTCCTTGGCGAAATCATGGCTCGCAATAGCCGTAAGTTCCCCGACAAAGAAGCACTGGTGTACGGAAAGGTCCGCTTGACCTACAAGCAGCTCAATGCCCGCATCAATCGACTGAGCCATGCGCTCTTAGATCTCGGCATCAAGAAGGGGGCCAAGGTTGCCATAATGGCCCACAACTGTAACCAGTTTATGGAGGCGTACTTCGCCCTCGCCAAGATAGGTGGTCTGGCAGTGCCTCTCAACTTCCGCCTCAACATAGAAGAGACCAAGTACATCATAAATCACTCCGATGCAGAGGCCTTCATGATGGGGGAGGCTTTTGTACCAACAGCGAAGGGCATACAAAACGATCTTCCCCGGGTGAAGAACTATATTTCCATTTCGGACAGTCCAGTGGAAGGAATGACCCACTATGAGTCCTGGATTGCCCGGTACCCCGACATTGAGCCGTTGATTCTTGTGGAAGAAGATGACCCTGTGTTCATCATGTACACTGCAGGAACCACTGGAAAGCCCAAGGGAGCAGTTCAGACCCACAAGAACGAGATGGTACAGTGGATGCTCATGGGCATATTCATGAGGACCGAACGAGTCGTATCTGATCTTGCTGAATATAGGGCTTTTGCTGCCCCCCCGATATTTCATCTGGCTGCCTTCGGCTTCTGCCAATACGTCTTCTTCGATGGCCAGACTGTGGTTCTACCTACACAGGTTTTCGACCCGGCCTACATCATGAAGACCATTGAAGAAGAAAAGATCGATGTCATCATCCTGGTGCCCGTCATGGCCTTCTTTATCCTTCTGTTGCCCAATCTGGACAAATACGATACCAGTTCCCTCAGAGGCTGGATATCGGGGGCAGCTATTCTGCCCACAGAAACACGAAAACAGATCATGCAACACTTCCCCAGAGTCAATATCTTCGACTTGTTCGGCCAGACGGAGATGAGCCCAGTGGTCTGTGGTCTGCGCCCCAGTGACGCAGAAGGGCACGAAATGTCGGTGGGGAAAGCCATTCCCTTCGTCGAGGTACGGCTGGTGGATGACCATGATAACGACGTACCCGTAGGGGAGGTTGGTGAGGCAGTCTACAGGGGGCCAACAGTGATGAAAGAGTACTACAAGGACCCCGAGGCTACAGCACATGCCATGAGGGGCGGGTGGTTCCACTCCACCGACCTGATGCGACAGGATAGGGACGGATTCCTCTACGTCGTCGATCGAAAGAAGGACATGATCATCAGTGGGGGAGAGAATATCTACCCGGCCGAGATCGAGGAGGTACTATACAAGCATCCCAAGATCGTGGAATGCGCGGTAATTGGGGTGCACGACGAACAGTGGGGCGAAACCGTCAAGGCCGTCGTGGTGTGCAAGGGCGGAGAGACTCTGACCGAGGAAGATGTAATAGAGCATTGCAAGCAGCATCTGGCAAGCTACAAGAAGCCGAAGTCAGTAGAATTCATGCCTTCCCTGCCTCGTAACGCCGCGGGAAAGGTGTTGAAGACGGCTCTGAGGGAAAAGTACGGCAAGGCCGTCAGATACTAGTCGATGTGTCGTGAATTCTAGATCCTTATCACCTCATGGGATGTGAGACACAGAGTGATGGCGATGAGTTCTCTGCACAGAATAAGCTCTGCCGCTTGGGGAGAGGTGTTTCTTTATAGGGAGGATAGACAACTATGATCGGAATTACTTCTTACGGCGCCTACATTCCTTTCTATCGGATGAACCGGATGACCATCTATGGAGCTCTGGGGTGGTTGAACCCGGCCTCCCTCCTTCCAGGTGAGAAGGCCGTAGCCAACTATGATGAGGACAGCCTGACCATGGCTGTGGCTTCAGCTATGGACTGCCTCGGAGGAATTGAGCGCAACAAGATCGGCGGGGTTTTCTTTGCCACTACCACAGCACCGTATCGGGAAAGGCAGAACGCCGGCATAATCGCCACCGTGCTCGATCTCAGACCAGACATTCGAACCTCAGACTTCACTGCTTCCGCCAAGGCTGGGACCGGTGCCTTTATTTCTGCATACGATGCTGTCACGTCCGGCTCAGCAGACAATGTTCTGGTCTGTGCCGCCGATTGTCGTCTGGGCAAGCCCGCTGGCTATCTTGAGGAGGTATATGGAGATGGAGGCGCGGCATTCCTCATGGGAGATAGCGGGGTGATTGCCTCCGTTGAGGGGACCCACTCCGTCAGCTACGATTTTGTGGATCATTGGAGGGCTGACGAAGACAGATACAATCGTGCCTGGGAGGACAGGTGGATCAGAGACGAAGGCTATGGGCGGTTCATCTCAGAGGCCATATCGGGGCTGCTGCGCAAATACAAGCTCGCTCCCAAGGACTTCGCCAAAGTCGTTTATCCCTGTCAGTATATTCGGGCCCACGCCGACATAGGCAAGAACCTGGGGTTTGCGCCGAATCAGATTCAGGACCACATGTTCACCGCTACAGGACACACTGGCACCGCCTATCCCCTCATGATGCTGGTGGCCGCCCTGGAAGATGCCAAGCCCGGAGACAGGATTCTGGTGGCCAGCTACGGAAATGGCGGTGACGCCTTGGTCCTCCAGGTGACGGAAGAGATACAGAAAGCAAGGGATCGGAGGGGCATTAGGAAACACCTGGCGTCAAAGAAAGACCTGGGCAGTTACGAGAAGTACGCTACCTTCCGCAATATACTCGGCATAGATACCGGGGGCCGCGGAGAGGAAGTGGCCAGCACCCAGATGTCTACACTCTGGAGGGAACGCAAGATGGTTCTGGCGCTATGCGGATCGAAGTGTCGGCGCTGTGGCACCCCACAATACCCGCCCCAACAGATATGCGCAAATCCCAAATGCGGAGCCGTAGATGAGATGGATGACTACCGTTTCGCAGATCGACGTGGGGCTCTATTCACATACACCAGCGATCTCCTGGCCTTCAGCCTCAGTCCGCCAGCAATCTATGGCTTTGTCGACTTTGAGGGCGGCGGGAGATGGTTCTTCGATCTGAATGACTGCGACCTTGAATCCCTCAGCGTCGGCATGCCCGTGGAGTTGAGCTTCCGCAGGAAATACCATGACGTAGCGCGGGGCATACACGGCTACTATTGGAAGGCAATACCTGTTCGGGCCTAGCGTTTCGGTGAAAGGAGTGACTGAGATGGCAGAAGGAATAAAGGATAAGGTCGCCATTATTGGCATGGGATGCACCAAGTTCGGCGAGTTGTGGGACAAAGGCCCGGAGAACCTGATGGTAGAAGCCTTTCAGGAGGCTATCGAGGATGCTGGCATAGAGAAGAAGGACATCGGTGCGGCCTGGTGCGGCACCTGCTATGATGAGGTCTCCGTAGGCAAATCGGCCATTCCCATGGCCGCGACTCTGAAACTGCCGTTCATCCCAGCTACCAGGGTGGAGAATTTCTGTGCCACTGGTTCTGAGGCCTTGAGAGGCGCCTGTTATGCTGTGGCCTCGGGCGCCTATGATATCTGTTTGGCGCTAGGTGTCGAAAAGCTCAAGGATATTGGCTACGGTGGGCTGCCTCAGAACGAGGTTCAGTGGGGGACTAGGTTCAGGCTTGTCTTTCCCAATCTCACCCCTCCCGGCGCATTTGCCATGATGGGTACCAGATATTTTGCCCAACACGGTATCAATCCCCAGGACGGCAAACATGCATTGGCCAGGATAACGGTGAAGAGTCACCGCAATGGGGCTAAGAACCCCAAAGCCCACCTCCGCCGTGAAGTGACTATCGAAGAGGTAATGAATGCTCCCATCGTCGCCTGGCCTCTGGGACTGTTTGACTGCTGCGGCGTGAGCGATGGCGCTGCAGCCGCTATCGTAGTCAGAGCAGATCTGGCCAAGAAATTCAGGCCCGATCCCGTCTATGTGAAATCTCTCCAGATCGCCGCCAGTTCCGGGGAAGAGATGGCATACACAGAGTGGGATTACGCCCATGTGGAGACAACAGCTCGAGCCTCACAAAGAGCTTATCGCGAAGCAGGGATCAAGAATCCCCGTGAAGAGATAAGCATGATGGAGGTGCACGACTGTTTCTCTATTACTGAGCTTGTAACCTACGAAGACCTGGGGATATCGCCTCGAGGGATGGCCAAAGAGGATGTCGAGGCCGGATTCTTTGATCTGGACGGAAAGCTTCCCTGCCAGCCCGACGGAGGGCTGAAGTGCTTTGGCCATCCCATCGGTGCGTCAGGGCTGCGGATGATGTACGAAATGTACAAGCAATTCCAGGGCAAGGCCGGCCCACGGCAGATCAAGAATCCCAGGCTTGGTCTGACCCATAACATGGGAGGCATCCCTCCGGTGAATGTGGTGAGCGTCTGCATAGTCGGGCTTTAGGTTTGGCGTTGCCCTGATAATCATCGGCTTATCCGGTCTAGTAAAAGGAGAAAGATATGGATTTCTCTTTCACTGAAGAGCAGCAAATGCTGAAGACCAATGTCCGCAGTTTCCTGGAGAAGGAGATAGCGCCCATCGTCGATGAGTACGAAAAGAACGGCCCATTAACAAAAGAGGCAACTGTTGGCTTTATTCGACAGCTAATGCCATTTGGCTATGTGCTGGGCTTTCTTCCTGAGACGTATGGCGGATCTCAACTCGAAGCCAAGACCAACGGAATCCTTGTCGAGGAGTTAGGCAGAGTTTGGGCCAGCTTGGCAGGAACCCTTTTCATCACCGCAGGATTCTGGTGGCTCTTGAATGAGGCAGGCAATCCTGATCAGAAAGAGAGACTGCTGCCGCTGGCTGCCTCCGGTGAGTATATCGGATGCTTGGCCATTACAGAACCTGATGTCGGTTCGGATGTATCCGCTGTGAAGACCACCGCCATCCTCAATGGGGACGACTATGTGGTCAACGGGACAAAGACATGGATTTCGAACGGCAGCATAGCTGATGCCGCCTTTGTTCTGGCCACCACAGACAAGTCATTGGGCCCCCTGGGTATGTCCTTCTTCTTGGTGGAGAGAAATGCATCGCCTTTCTCCGCCAGAGAACTGCACAAACTGGGTCTCCGCTCATTCCCGACAGCGGAGTTGTCTTTCGAAGACTGTAGAATTCCCAAGAGCAGCCTGTTGGACCCTGGCACTGGCTACAAACGGACGATGGCCTTCTTCGATGTCTCCCGGGCCATGGTGGGAGCAATGTGCACCGGCATTGCCCAAGCCGCCATTGATGCTTCCATCCAGTATGCGCAGGATAGGATGCAATTTGGCCGCCCTATCGGCAGTTTCCAGATGATTCAGGAGATGCTGGTAGATATGATCGCAGAGACAGAGGCAGGGCGGCTTCTTTCCTTCCGTGCCCTTGACCTCTTGGATAAGGGACAGAAGTCCCGCTGGCAGGCATCACTGGCCAAGGCATATGCTACCGAGGCAGCAGTGAGAACAACCTCGAAGGCCATCCAGATTCATGGTGCCATGGGGCTCTCGGATGAATACCCTGTCGAGCGATACTTCAGAGATGCCAGAACCTTGACCATCCCTGATGGGACTACTCAGATGCAGAAACTTATCGTCGGTAGAGATGTTCTCGGCATCAGGGCCGTCGTTTGGCCATAGATGGGATTCAATCAAACTGCAGGCTAACATCCCCAGCCCTGCAATGCACCAGCGAGCTTCCGAGATGAGGCCACGGCTCTCCCGAGTTGACTATCACTATGCTAGAATTGCCGGTAATCGGCTGCCGTGGAACCGGTCTGCTGTGAGCAATTTACTGCAATTGCGTGAAGAGCCAATTGGCCGCGATGCCCAACATGGGCAGGAGAGGAAAGGAGGCCAGCTTTGACTGGACAAGATATCATGGGGTTTGTGGCAGGAGCATTCGTCACCTTCAGCCTGGTACCGCAGATCATCCGTGTCTTCAAGCTCAAGAGCGCACGTGAAATAAGCATCCTATTCACCGGACTGATGTTGGTGGGCATATTGATGTGGCTAGGATACGGCATCTCCAAGAGTCTATTTCCAGTCATTCTCTGGAATGCTATTGGGGCAGTGCTGGTCTTCACACTATTGTTCGGAAAACTGAGGTATGGGAAATAAGGTAGGTCTATATGCTGGTCGTCGGTGAGAACATCAATGCTTCGAACAAAACAGTGGGGCAGGCGATTGCCAATAGGGACGCCGAGTTTATTGCAGGCCTGGCCAGGAAACAGGCAGCGGCTGGGGCTGATTTCATTGACGTGAACGCAGGGACAACTCGCGAAGCCTGGGGAAGTCCTGAAGCTATCATGGAGTGGCTGGTGGAGGTAGTCCAGTCGACTGCGGACAAACCCCTGGCTATTGACAGCGACTTGCCCAGTGTGATCGGTGCTGGTCTTGGCAAGTACCAGGGAGATACAGTCATGATCAACTCAGTCAATGCCGAGGTCTCGAGGCTGCATTCTGTCGGCCGTTTGGCTGCAGAACACCGGGCCCTGCTAGTGGCACTAGCCATGGGAGAGGGAGCCATTCCGAAGCGAGTCGAGGAGCGATTGGCTGCGTGCGTGGCCATAATGTCTACTCTGAAGCAGATGGGCATCAGCGAGGGGCAAGTGTTCTTTGATCCACTGGTGCTTCCCATTTCTGTAGACACGACTCAGGCTATCGTCACGCTGAAAACAATACAGGGCATAAAGTCCCGCTTCCCAGCAGCCAAAACTATTGTCGGACTGAGCAATATTTCTTACGGACTGCCTAACCGTGACATGGTAAACAGAGCGTTTCTAACGATGGCTGTCGCGGTGGGACTTGATGCTGCGATCCTGAATCCACTCGACGCCAAGATGATGAGCCACGTCAAGATGGCGGACATGTTGATGGGGAAAGACCCGGCCTGTAGAGCCTTTATCAGGGCTCACAGGGAAGGTCTGCTGATGGCCTAGCATAAGGAGGTGACTATGCAAGATGATGAAAGAAGCAGAAACGAGAGCAGTGAAACTGTTTAAGTCAATTGGAGCGGGAGACGGGATTCGAACCCGCGACGGCCTGCTTGGAAGGCAGGTACTCTACCAGTCTGAGTTACTCCCGCAAAATCAGATTCATTTTATCTCCGAATTCAACTGCCGTCAAAGAGTGTGCTGCTTCAATATTGAAGCAGCAATGTGCCATTTTTCTCCCCGATTGTGAGCATTGCCAGTTCACCACCGTTCTGCTATATTTGTTGGCGATCAAACGGGCATCACCCAGAGAAACCCCTCTCTGAGCTAAATGAAGATCATCGCTGTAGCAGTCGCAGTACTGGCGGGTCTCTTTCAAGGCATAGCCAGGCTACCCCAGAAGCTTCTCATTGGATTACTTCTAGCCTTTTTTCTCGGTGTCGCCCTGTATTTCAGAATTGCTCTTCCCCACGACCAGGTATTCGCAGGAGAGTGGATAAAGTTTACCGGGGTCGATGCCTACTGGCACATGCGCATCGTTGATAACCTGGTCCACAACTTCCCTCACTTGAACTCCTTCGACCCATATATGCTCTATCCCGGCGGTGGAGGAACAAGTATTGGCTTCCCCTTCTTCGACTATCTGATCGCTGGAACCATTTGGGTCATTGGCCTGGGGTCGCCGACCCAGCATACCACTGATATCGTTGCTGCCTATTTCCCGGCCATTCTCGGAGCCTTGACCATTATTCCGGTCTACTTCATCGGCAGAACCCTGTTTCACCGCTGGGCTGGCATTCTCTCGGCCGCACTGATAGCCATATTGCCCGGCGAGTTTCTGGGTCGGTCAATCTTGGGCTTCACGGACCATCACGTTGCAGAAGTGTTCTTCACCACCACCGCCATGCTGTTCCTTATCCTGGCTATTAAGCACGCCAAGCAGGAGCAGTTGACCCTGGCACACTTGAAGCACCCGGGCAAAGCGTCTATTGCCCGACCTCTGCTGTACGGTTTCCTCGCTGGCATCTTTCTGGGGATTTATCTCATCAGCTGGATAGGTGCTCTACTATTCGTGTTTATCATCACCATCTATTTTGTGATCCAGTTCACGATGGATCATCTGAAGCATAACCCTGTTGACTATCTATGCCTGATCGGCATCGCCATCTTTTTGCCAGCCTTGATAATCTCCGTCCTCGTCACCAGTGACAAGCTCTATTTGGCTTCACTGATCATAGCGCTGATTGTCCCACTGGCCCTGACTATCATCTCCAAGGTAATGTCCTCAAGGGAACTGAGGCCCGTCTACTACCCGATAACCCTTCTCGTGTTTGGGATGGCATCAGTTGGAATCATCTATGCCATTGACTCTTCCCTCCTTGAGTCAGCAGGCAATCGACTAGAGATCTTCTCCTGGCACATCAGCACAACCAACCTCGAGATGCAGCCATTACTGTTTCCCGGAGGTGAGTTTTCGTGGTCAGTAGTCTGGGGAAACTTCACTACCGGTTCATTTCTCAGCCTTATTGGGCTATGCCTGCTGGTCTACATGATGGTGAAGAACCGTGTTGAAGCCGACAAGACACTGCTCATCGTCTGGGCACTGGTGATCCTGGCAGCGGCTCTGGCACAGCGTCGCTTCAATTACTACCTTGCGGTCAATGTCGCCCTCCTCACAGGTTATCTCTCCTGGCAGATGCTCCGGTTCGCCGCTTCGCTGGGAGGAGCGTTTCAGCCTGCGACAAGACCGGTGCCGATCAGGCGGAAAAAGAAGAAGACCAAGGAGAAGAGGACTCGAACAGGGGATTGGCACATTAATGCCAGGTGGGTATATGTGTCGCTTGCGGTGATAGTCGTCTTTTTCCTGGTCTTATACCCCAACATCAGCAAGGCAAGGGACACGGCCAGCCAGACACGCTTCGCTCCCAGCGATGCCTGGCTCGAGTCCCTTTCATGGCTGAGAGCGAATACTGATGAACCCTTCGGAGACCCTGATTTCTACTATGGAGTCTACAACACCCCATTCGAGTATCCCGACTCCGCCTATGGGATCACCGCTTGGTGGGACTATGGCTATTGGATAACTCGCATCGCCCACCGTATGCCAACCAATAACCCAGGCGCAGGAGCGAGCGGAGGAAGCCCCGCAGTAGCCAAGCTCTTTGTCGCCCAGGACGAAGCCACAGCCATCGAGATAATGGACGATCTCGGCTCAAGGTATCTGATAACAGACTACCAAATCGTCACAGGCAAATTCCATGCGCCGGTCACTCTCTCAGGTGGCAATGTGGAGGATTTCTACGGCACCTTCTACTACCGAGAGCAAGAAGATGAACCGACACTCAAATCGGTGGCAATGTACTTCCCTGAATACTACCGCTCACTTTCGGTCAGGCTACACAATTTTGCCGGAGAGGCAGTGACTCCCAAGGAGACCTTGGTGATCTCGTGGGAGTGGCGGAGAAGCACAGAGAACGTACTCTACAGAGAGATAACGGGGTCCCAATCATTCCCCACTTACGAAGAGGCTTCTGACTTCGTTGCGGGACAAGAATCAGGCAATCACCAGATAGCCAGCCCCAACCCGTTTGTCAGTCCAGTGCCTCTCGAAAAGCTTGAACACTTCGAACTGGTCCACATCTCCGGGGATATCGGAGGGATTCCAGAAATAAGAATCTTCAAGTATGGGACATGAACGCCCTAGAGCTTGACCAGCGCGCATTGTCCCCTGTTGCCATTGAACAAGACGAGTCTCCATAGATAAATCAGGCGTATGACTGCTATGAGCTCGTCGCGGCCAATGGTCCTGGCCAAAAACCCCACCGCACCTGCCTTGATAGCCGAAGCCAGGTGCCTACGGCTATCATTCAGAATGATAATGCTCACATGCGGTTGAGCTTCCTTGATATTTCGTGTAACTTCGATCACATCCATCACTGATGCAGTGATATCTAGAAGAACAATGTCTGGCGAAAGCTTCTCAACTTTGGCCAGAGCTTGCTGTCCATCTCGGGCAACGCCAACCACCCTTATGCTTTCATCGCCACTGAGCATTAGGCGCAGCCCCTCTCGCATGGCTTCACGGTCATCAACAATTACAACGCGGATGACTTCACATTCATCGCAAGTCATACTATCCACCTGAGGCACTTCAGTAATCATGAGGCAACTCCCCCGAGAAACCTCTGTTGGTCAAATCCCTGGTTACAATTCTTCCACCGAAGAGAAAAGATAAAAAGCCCCAAATGGATAACATTATTGACCTAACTAGCTCAAATCATGCGCAAGAGCAGGCCCAATCGACCATGAGAGAGACTCATCGCCATTGTGCCCCGGGGGTCGCATCTACGGGGAGTACAAAGCCCAAAGGTAGAGGCTGGCGCATGGCAGTGGTGAATGTAGCCGCTGGAGATGGTCACTCGCCCCTGCTCCGCTGAAGCTCATCAACAAAAAGAAGGAAGAGATCTGGACCAGATCTCTTCCTATCATTCTATGGCTGCTATTCTGCGCCGGCCTAGAGCAAATTCAGCTTGTATCCCTCCGACACTGCCTGGGCCCGATCACTGACATTCAAGGCAGCAAAAATGGCATTGGTCTCTCTTTTCACAGTAGCCGGACTGATAAAGAGCCTGGAGGCGATCTCCTTGTTGGTAGCGCCAGAAGCAATCATTCGCAGTATCTCGGTCTGGCGTCGGGTTAGAACGCTGTCATGGCTAGCCTTGGACAGGGCACCATACTGTGTAAAGAGAGCGCGTGTGAGAGAAGGAGCAAGGGGCGATTGTCCTTCATAGGCAGACCGGATAGCTTCGGCCAGATCCTCACGACTGACACCCTTCAGAAGATAGCCTACTGCGCCAGCCTCAGCCGTTTGGGCTAAGTATTTGTCTTCATACACGGTCAGGACAATG
>JBGOWL010000248.1:0-3172 GCA_041478585.1 Dehalococcoidia bacterium
ACCTAACGAGCACTGTCATGAAACCGGTGAGTGCCAGATAGGGGATGAAGGAGAAGCACGCTTTCCCCAGCGCAAGGCCGGCGTCGGCCCAGCTGGGCGACGCCCAGTCACCTGGCGGACTCCCTGCCAGCGCAGTGGCTATCAGGCTGCTCAGCGCAGTGACTCCAAGCACCAAAAGCAATGCAACTGCCGCAGTGACCGCCAGGGTCAGGAACTTCACGGCCAGATACGGCCAGCGGCCTGTTCCCCGGACCAACACAGAGCGCAGCGTTCCCAGCCCGTACTCTGTTCCGATCACCGATGCAGTGAGAATTGCAAGGAGAATCAGTCCGAAGGTCTGGGCTGTTCTCAGGGCGTTGGGAATGCTGCCCGGCATGGTAAAGTCGTCGTACAGCCGCTGCAGTTGTGCTTGCTGCTGCGCCGCCTGCTGCTGGGCTTGGGCCACCAGCCCTGCAATGACATCGGGACTTATGTCCGCCGGCAGGTGAGAGAAGTCGCCCGCCAGGAGGTCGTTGACAGAGACCGTTGGGATACGCCCTTCAGGCCGAGCTCCGAAAGGCCCTTCTCGCCCAGCCTCGACAGGCAAGGGTATCTCTCCGCCGGTCCTCTCAAGGCTACGATAGGAGAAGAACGAGCCCCACACGCTGATCTGGGAGAAGAGGAGCAGGAGGGCCAACAGAATCCAGGGTATCCAGCGTCTCTGGAGCTTGAACCACTCCCAGCGAAGCAGGTTTGCGATGTTGATCATCGGGACGCCTCCTGCCGGTTTCCCGTCATGCTTCCGCCGGTTACCTCCATGAAATACTCCTCCAGCGACACCTGCACCGGCACCATCTCCTTGACATAGACGTCCTGCTGCGCCAGGGCCTTCGTCAGCTCCCAGGCCCGCTCCGGAGGCGCCGTGGCCACCAGATAGCCGCCCTCAGCCCGAACTTTGTCCACCCACGCCAGAGTGGAGAGCACGGAAGTCGCACCCTCATCATTAGTGGTCTTGAGCCGGACAACGCCCTGCCGACGAAGCAGGTCCTGGACCTTACCCTGGGCGATGAGATGTCCACGGGCCAGGATGGCCACGCGGTCGCACACCTGCTCCACCTCATGAAGCAGGTGACTGGAGAGGAGAACCGTATGGCCCGTGGCGGCCAGCTGCCGGATGAGGTCCCGCACCTCGGCCATGCCCGCCGGGTCCAGGCCGTTTGTAGGCTCATCCAGGAACACCAGCTCCGGGTCGCCCAGAAGGGCATAGGCGATGCCCAGGCGCTGCTTCATACCTTGCGAATAGGTGACGAACTTGCTGCTTGCACGCTCGGAGAGGCCTACAAGGCCCAACAAGCGGTCCACATCTTTGGGGCTGCCGCCACGGCTGATCCCCTGGAAGTAGCGCAGGTTGGCCTGCCCCGACAGGTATGGGTAAAAGGAGGGTGTTTCCACAACGGCACCGATCCGGCGCAAGGCATCCGGGTTAGTGCCTTCGTGGCCGAAGAGCCGGAGAGTTCCCCCTGTGGGCTGGACAAGGCCCAGTAGCATTCCCATGGTTGTGGTCTTGCCTGAGCCGTTGGGCCCGAGAAGTCCGAAGACACCTCCCCGCGGCACCTGCAGCGAGAGCTCGCTTACGGCCAGCACGGGACCGTAGCGTTTGGTCAGGCTGTGCGTTTCAATGACAAGCTCTTCCATACTACCTTTCCTTCTTGAGCGGATCGGAAAGCCATCGTCGGGGGCCAGGGGACGTCGGGTGCCCCGGTGAGCCAGGGGCTGATCCGCTTGAAGATGCTCTATTCCTATGCCGAGGAAGCAGACTCAGGTTGACGCTCGAGAGCTGCCGCCAGGATTTTCATTGCATGAAGAACCGTTTCCAGTTCCTCCTCGGTCAGGGCGTGTGCTAACGCCGTGATGCGCTGGCGCTCGATCCGCCAGACGCGTTCCGTCTCATCACGGCCATGCCGAGTCAACTGACACAGGACCAAACGGCGGTCATGAGAGTCGGGAATCCTCTCAACGAGGCCCTTGTTGACAAGGCGGTCAATCATGCTCGTTGCCGAGGAGAGGCCAATGTTCAATGCCTCCGCCAACTCGCTCATCCGCCGCGGACCCTGCGCCAACAGTACCATGGTCCGCATCTGCGGCATGGTCAAGTCCAGGTTCGACCACTCCTTAGGTGGGCTGGAGCCCATGCGCAGGAACATCCGCTCAACGAGCTTCACAAACTGAGCTACTAGCCTGGCCTTGGGAGGATTCATCGCTTCGCTCCAAGGCTTCGTCTCATGCGAGCTATTCTAACAGAGCGTAACACATGTGTCAATGCCCCTCGTCAATAATGTTGGGTCTAGCGGTGAAGACGAGGGGGCCAGGGGGCACCGCCTTCCACGGTCAGCCCCGACCTGGAACATGTCGGCCGGCTGCCAGGACTGGGCTGACCGCACCACTTGCCCCTTCCCAAAGTGCTGGGAGAGGTGCCCCCTTTGGCTGGATAGGGGGCACTTTAGGGGAGTCATAACCCTAAAGCCCCAAGAAATCTGGCCTCCCGTAGCGTTCCACTTTTCTCAGGGCTGGGGCCTCCGGTCTGAGCCCTTGGGAGGTGAGGACCTGGAGACCAGAGCAGCAGTAGATGCCTTCCTTCTCGAGAGGGAATCCGCCAATTAGCTGCACACGGGTCCGATGGAAGAGAAGCGAGTTTTGTCGCCCTCGACTCCCAAGGATAGACCTCCGCGTCGCGCCAAAAAGGGGGTCTATCCAGGATACCTGCGGGGGCGTAAAATTGAGCTGGGCCAAAAGGACTTGGTTTTGGAGACACATTGCAGAAGGGAACTTCAGGGATGCTGGATTGAGCCATGACAGCATTGCGCTTTCGTGACACCACCGCGCTCACCGCGACCCCGAGGTACACGACATGAGGATGTGGCAATGGTGAAGGACAGCTTGCGAGGCCACGGCTCGGGGGAGCCCAAGACTGCAAATGGGGACGATGATTTTGAGGAAGTGCAACCAAATGCCCCAGCACTAATGGAGTCCCTCCGGGCTTTCAGCTACGACTACCAGCGGCCATAGCGGACCTAATAGACAACAGCATAGCGGCTTTTTGCCAAGACGTGTACATCAATTTCAACTGGGCCGGCAAGGATTCGTTCATTTCCGTCGTTGATGACGGTAGAGGCATGACCGACGACGAACTGCG
>JBGOWL010000024.1:0-11523 GCA_041478585.1 Dehalococcoidia bacterium
ATCCAGTTCCTCTTGATTTCTTAGCCGGGAGTAGGCGTCGGCGAATTTCTCGTCCTTTGTCCACGGTGGGTTGCCAATGGCCTGACAGAAGCTCTTCCATTCTTCTTCCGTTTGAACGGCGATGGAGACCCACTTGTCTTCTCCTTTGCAGCGATAGTTGTTGTGGGGGCACATTGTGGGATGGCGGTTGCCCAGTGTGCCCAGAACCCTTCCGTTCATGGTGTATTCCAGGACTGCTTCGCCGGCAATGCTGATGACTGCTTCCATCTGGGCCATGTCGATGTGTTGACCTTTGCCGGTGCGCTTTCGGTAGTGCAGGGCGGCCAGCACGGCAAAGGCTCCATGAAGAGAGCTGTTGATGTCTGCATAGGCTTGCTGTAGACCCAGAACCCTTTCACCGTAGTAGCCCACCATGTTGTCGACCCCCGCAAGCCCGGTCAGCGAGGGCCCGTATGTCTGGGCATCGCGCAGGGGGCCGTACTGCCCCGCAGCCGGCAGGGAGATCATGATAATGTCAGGTTTGACCCGGATTAAGTTGTCATAATCCAATCCATGCGTGCTCATCACTCGTGGAGAAAAATTTTCCACCACCACGTCACTGATCCTTATCAAATCTTTGAGTACGGGTATGGCTTGTGGTTTGGCCATGTCTATAGTGACGCTCAGTTGATTGCGGACTCCGCTGTGGAACCATGGGTCTCTGTCCGGGTCTCTGTCCAGGTTGTCAGGGCTGAGCCTCATGGAGTCGATGCGGCTCCTTGTCTCAACCTTTATCACTTCAGCCCCAAGGTCACCCAGCATGCTGGACAGATAGGGCCCGGCGAATACCCAACCGAAATTGATGACGCGATAGCCCTGGAGGGGGAATGGTTTACCTGGGCTCAAATGATTCCTCCCCTGTGGAGCTGTGTGAGCTCCTCTGCAGCGTATCCCAGACGATGGCAATAGACTTCCTCGTTATGTTCTCCGAGCAGCGGGGCTGGCCTCTGCATTTCCCAGGGCGTTTCGGAGAATTTGCCTGGGGCGCCTGGGTATTTCAGTTTACCTGCCACCGGGTGTTCCATCTCTACGAAATACTGGCGCACTTTGAGATGTTCGTCTTCGACCACGTCCTTCATGTTTTTGACGGGGCAGAAAGGTATCCGCTTCTCAAGGCACATGCGGAATATCTCATCCTTGGTGTGCGACGTCAGCCAGGGCGACAGGAGGTTGTCCATCTCATTGGCGTGTTTCAGGCTTATTTCGCGTCGATCCTGGAATCTGGGATCATCGGCATACCAACCTGGCACCTCTCCATCCCCGATAAGTTCCAGGAACCTCTTCCACTGATAGCCCTGGATGGCAATCATACTCATGAAACCGTCCTTGCAGGGCAGGATGGTATAGGGGTAGACTCCCGGGGTGCGATGTCCCCACCTCATGCGTTTCATTCCGTGCATAACGAAGGCAGACTCCTGGTTGCCAGTGTGCAGAGTAGCCCAGACCTGAGCTTCGGAGATGTCAACCTGTTGACCCTCGCCGGTTATCTCTGCTGCAAGGAAGGCTGCCATGGCGGCGGTGGCACCTGCCGCACCGCTCTGGTAGTGCCCCAGGCTTAAGGGAGGAGTCAGAGGTTCTCTGCCGGGTTCACCGGCACAAACAGTCTGCCCCCCCAAAGCACTGCAATTGATGGCATATCCCTTGTAGTCTCTGTAGGGCCCATTTTGCCCAAAGGCTGTGAGGGAAACCATAATGGTATGCGGGTTGATCTTCCGGAGATCAGGGTATGAAAATCCCAGCTTCTCCATTGCCGCTGGTGGCTTATCTTCTATGAAGATGTCGGCATGGGTCAATAGCTCCCGCAGTATCCTGGCCCCGGTGGCTGACTCGGCGTTCAGGGTTATGCCCAGTTTGTTGGCATTGAGATAGAGGAAAAGGCCGCTCTTTTCAGGATGGGGTATGTCTTGCGGGAAGGGCCCGTGTGTTCTGGAATGGTCACCAACGTCGGGTCTCTCTATTTTGATTACCTCGGCGCCCATATCACCGAGGAGCTTGCCGCAATATGGCCCAGCTATGAAATCGGCGTACTCCAGCACCCTTAATCCGCTGAGGGCCTTATTATCTGCCATTAGTCAAAAATTATACTTGGCGCTAGTGAATTCCGCAACGCTGGCGGTTGTTTTGTGGTGAGAGCAGAGAGCATTATATAATGGACTGCTATGAAGGCGATGGTAATGCTGCCCACCTACAATGAGAAGGAGAATATCGAGGGTATTGTCGAAGAAGTGTTGAAAGGCAGCAACATAAGCATTGTGGTCGTAGATGACAGTTCGCCCGATGGAACGGGTGGCATAGCTGACAGACTGGCGGGAGATAGACCAGGCAGGATTCACGTGATTCATCGCAGGGAGAGAGGCAGGGGAACCGCGGGGATTGCCGGTCTAAGGTATGCCATGGAACAAGATGTCGATTGCATAATAGAGATGGATGCTGACTTCTCACACGACCCCAAGCGCATCCCCGAATTCCTGGAAAGAATCAAGGACTATGATGTAGTCATTGGTTCACGGTTTGTGGAGGGGAGCCAGGCGACAAGAAACCCTGTCAGGAGACTGATCAGCGATGTTGCCATGATCTACACCCGGCTGTTGCTAGGGAGGCATATCAGAGACTGGTCTGGGGGGTACAAGTGCTACAGGCGTGAGGCATTGAGGTCTTTGAATTTCGATGATTTCCGTTCGAAGGGTTACTCCATAGGTATGGAGACCCTGTACAGGCTGACAAGAAAAGGGTTCAGCTTTGTTGAAATACCGATCGAATTCACAGACCAAAGGAAGGGCGAGTCCAAGTTCTCAGCCAAAGAAATCCTTGGTTACATGATCAATGTGCTGAGATTGAGATTGGCGGTCTAGGCAAGGCAGAGTTTCCTGAATATCGAGAAAGCCAAATCGATAGGTTTGCCAAGTACGGGCATTACTATCTTGTAGATGAAGTAGGCGGTCAGTATGCCCAGAAGCGCTCCTGCCAATATATCCGAAGGATAATATACAGCAGCGTAGAGCTTGGCCAGGGGCATGAGGATAGCGGGAATGAAAACAAGAACCCCCAGCTTGCGAGTCCTCTGCCATATGGCGGTGGCTGCGGCAAAGGTGATGGCGGATGTGTTGCTGGGGAAACCGGGATCTACAATGGGATAGAAAATATGGTTCACAGTATCCAGCAACTGAGGCATGTCTTCGAAGGGATGGGGGTGGCGATAGATATGATTGCAGGCTAGCAGCAACCCACATGCTGATCCGATACTGATAGCGGCACAGGCCACTGCTCTCTGATAATTGTCGCGCTCTGCGGCGTTCCTACCCAAGAACCATATAGCCATAAGGATGAGTGCGATACTGACGGGGACAAAGTAGTCGTTGGCCATGATGATCATAATCCTGTCCAGTATGGCGGACCTTCCCTCCAGGCTGGTGATCCACAGGATAATATCTTTGTCAATCTGCAGTGTCATTCGGTCTTCCTTTTGGTTTGAAGCTTAGCTTGAGTGCTTCGAAGTAACTGATCTCCTCGAGTGCACCCAAACCTTGAGGATTCGCCTTCTGGTGGCATTTTGCTTTGCTGCGAAATGGGTACAGCAGTGAAGAGAGAATCAACGTGAAGACGAGAGCAAGAAAGGCTGCCGTGTTGAAGTAGACGAACTGCTGTGTGCCTTCCAGGGCAGCGCGGCGCATAACTGTATCTATACGATCTGCCCATCCGAAGAACCAGCCGAAGGAGCCACCGATGGCCAGAATGGAGAATATGTAGGACAGGATCTTGCTTTGGAAGAAAGCCAGGCCCTTCAGTTGCCTATAGGTGGCCACCAGTTGCAGCACACCTACAGCAGCTATGAACACGAAGAGGTAGTATTCCCAGTGTTGAAGCGTGCTCACTTGCCCGTTTTGTTTGTTATGATCACCGTATTGCGATATGCCGGAGTACACCAGCCGAGATATTTGGAGTTATTGCCACGTATTGTATCGTGGTAGAACTGCTGAATCCTCTTAGTGATCTCTCCCACTTTCCCGTTGCCCACACTGCGGTGATCGACCTCAACAACTGGCGTCACATTGGCTGCCGTGCCGGTCATAAAGCATTCGTCTGCAATATAAAGTTCGCTGCGATCGATAGGCCGCTCGATGATATCGATGCCGAGTTCATTATGGGCGAGCTTGACCACGGTATCGCGGGTGATGCCTTTGAGGATGTTGTCAGAAGGGGGAGGAGTAAGAAGTTTCCCGTCGAGAACAAGGAAGATATTCTCACCACTTCCTTCAGAGACGTGTCCATCCTGAGTCAACAGGATAGCCTCATCGTAGCCATTTTCCCAGGCTTCGGTTTTGGCCAGAGCACTGTTGACATACAGGCCGGTGACCTTGGCCCGTGGTGGGATCATATTGTCATCAATGCGACGCCAACTGGAGACGCAGCATCTGGCCCCCTTCTCCGTGTCGAGATATGGACCGAAGGGTATCACAAAGATGAAGAAGTCATCCTGCAGGTTGTGAAGCCTGACGCCTACAGCCTGGGAACTCTTATATGCCAAAGGGCGGACATAGATGTCTTCCTGGTAGCCATTCTTTTCCACCAGTTCCACAGTGATCTCGGACAGTTGATCAGCGCTGTAGGGCAGGTTGATCTTCAGGATGTGGCAACTCTTCAGCATTCTCTGGTAGTGTTCCCTAAGACGGAAGAGATACATCTGACCCTGCTCACTATTCCAGTTGCCTCGAATGCCTTCGAAGCAGGCTGTCCCATAGTTGAGGGCATGGGTCATGATGCCTACCTTGGCTTCAGAGAGAGGCATAAACTGTTTATTGAAAAAGGCAAACTCAGGCATGGGTACCTCCTCTTACGGGTTCAGGAGCCTGGAAAGAGTGACTTGATTTGGCAGAAAGGCTCTGTGCTAATGATAGCACTCTCCCAAGTTTCCCTTTGCATCCTGGCATAGATTGTCATCAAGCTCTCAGGCGGTGCTATTATAAGCTATGGCTTTGTGAAAGCACAAGCCATGACAGAGGGGCAGTCAATGGAGTTTTCTAAAGTTGTCATAACCACCGAACTGCGCAGACCTCCATCCTTTGAAAGAGATATCCAACACATAGAATACAGAGAAGATCCTCTGACCCATGTGCCTTGCCGCATAAACATGGGAAGGGCCAGCAGACCAAAGCAGACACCGGCAGGAAGACACTGGGAAGCACCGACCGGAGGAGAGGATGATTGTCCCTTTTGCCCCGGGAATATAGAACTAGCCACGCCGGTATTTGCGTTAAGCTTCTGTCCTGATAAGAGAATCAGGAAAGGCGAGTGCTATCTCTTCCCCAATCTGTATCCCCTTGCTGAGTACCATGCTACCGCCACCCTGACAGTGAGACATACCCTGGATTTGGGTCAATTCCAGGCAGACATGGTACAGGACAGTCTGATGGCAGCCAGAGAATACCTACTATGGGTTCACAAGCGTTGTGGAGAGAGCAAATATCCAATATACGTGTGGAATCACCTGCCGCCCAGCGCAGCCAGTATCGTTCATCCTCATGTTCAAGTTCTGGTGGATAGGAGGCCAACGCCATATCAGCAGAGGCTTCTTCAGAGCAGCAAAGAATACTTGCTAGGAACGGGAAGGGATTACTGGCAGGATATAGTAGAGGAAGAAAGAAGGAGAGAGGAAAGGTATATCGGAAGGGGGGGTTCTGTGGTGGCTATTGCCAGCTACGCACCGCAGGGTAATCGAGAGGTGCAGATGATATTCAGTGAGACCAGCAATCTGATGGATCTGAGTGAAGGGGAGGCAGCCGATTTTGCTGACTGCGTTGTGCGGGTGCTGCGGGGATACAAGCGGATGGGTATGAACTCATTTAACCTATCCACCTTTTCGGCACCCCTGGGAGAGAAGCTAGGCCACTATCGTCTGCATGCCAAGTTGATCTCCAGGCCCGTATGTCAGCCGTTCTACAGGAATGACAGTGGTATTCTGGAGAGATTCCACTATGAAGCTGATATTGAGATACGGCCGGAGACCTTTGCTCAAGGGATGAGGGAGTTATTTGCAGGCTGAGAAAATGAGGTTTTTCAAACCCTCCTTAAGTAGCCCGGGTTGCAGGTTTGGCCAGACTATGCTGGGCAGGCTGTTGACCATGGTTCCTTTGAGATGGCTGATACTTCTGATGGTGGTAGCTATTCCGCTTGTGTTCATTCTTGGGCTAGTGCTGTTTGTCTTGCTGTTGGTTCTTCTGATCTTCAGCCCTGTTTTCTATCTGCTGGCGCTACCAGGCTGGTTGAAGGCACGGAGGGAGGCCAAGGTCATTGAGGTTGATTACTGGGTCAAGCCAGAGGATTAGGATTCTACAGTTACCCTGAAGCAAGTCTACCGCCAGATGTAACTGGGTGGTATTGTTGTCATATCGAGGCGGTAATGCTTGACTATTTGGATAAATAGGGCTAGAATTCCAGAAACAGCTTCTCTCACAGAAGCTGTTTCTGATTCCGTTGTCCTGTTAGCTGAGCTTCCTCGGTTGCAGCTAGGTAGTGGTTCGATACAAAGGAGAGGAAACAAAATGGCTGTTACCATTGATGAGCTCGGTCGGCGTCTAAGAGAGGAACGGGGGCGCTTGGCCAAGGCGCTGGAACAGATGAGGGCTGGTGCTCCGCCTGTAGGCGAGGCGAAGGAAGGCAGTCCCTACGGTAAGAAGGAGGAGGGAGCTACTGAGGCTTTCGAACTGGAGAAGAGATTAGCCCTGGAGAAGCGCTTGATGGCACTGATTGGTGAGGTTGAGCATGCGCTGCAGAAATTTAAGGATGGCACTTACGGTCTATGTGATGTTTGTGGCCAATCGGTAGAGATGGCTCGACTTGAGGTTCTTCCTCAGGCAACCCTTTGCCTTAGTTGCAAAGCGAAGCAGGAAAGAAGTGCAAAAGGCAAACTCCCTTCGAGATAGTTGGCTCTCTTACAGAGTTCCTTTTGTTGTTGTACTACTAGTATTGATAGCGGACCAGGTGACCAAGCTATTGGTCAGAGAGAACCTTGCCGTTGGAGAGTCAATTCCACAAGAGGGGGCCATCAGACTTACCCACGTGACGAATAGCGGGATTATCTTCGGAATTGATGTTCCCACAGTAGTTTCTTTGATTGTGCCTTTGTTAGTGGTCATTGTTGCTCTTTCCCTGTATTCTCGATATGGTCCATTCGACAGTTGGCCGATGAACGTGGCGGTGGCGCTGTTTATCGGTGGCAGCCTAGGCAATCTCATTGACCGGCTTGTCTCTGGATATGTCACCGACTTTGTCGATCTACGTCTCTGGAGTGGCTACCACTGGCCCGCTTTCAATGTTGCCGATGCGGCCATTCTTGCGGGCACTTTGCTCTTCATCACTTTGGTCTTAAGGCTGCAGTTGAAAAGAGCCACCAAGCATGACTGATGGAGATAGCCAGAACCCTTCGTCTTGTAGCAGATAGGGCAAGCGCTCGCCTCGATCTACATATCTGCAAGTCATGCAATGAGCTGTCGCGTTCCTCTGTTCAAAAGCTGATCAGTAGCGGCTACATAACTGTAAATGACATGATGGCGCGGCCCAGTAGTAAGGTTAAGGCGGGTGATGTAGTTGTCATCAACGTGCCCGTCCCGGAGCCGTCACCGGCTCTTGTAGCTGAACAGATACCTCTGAATATCCTCTATGAGGATAACGATATTCTGGTTATCGATAAGCCTGCGGGCATTGCTGTCTATCCTGCTCCGGGTCACCCCAGTCACACGTTGATGAATGCTGTTTTGGCTCATTGCCCGGATATTTCGAGGATCGATGGTTCGGTTAGGCCGGGTATAGTACATCGCCTGGATAAGGATACTTCAGGGGTGATGGTGGTTGCCAAGAGCAAGGCGGCTCAGCTCAATCTTTCTGCTCAGTTGAAGGGGCGTCGTGTGCTGAAGAAGTACCTGGTGTTGGTGAAGGGATATCCTTCACCCGAACAGAGTGTTATCGAGGCTCCTATCGGACGCCATCCCAGAGACCGTAAGAGGATGGCAGTAGTCTCGGGGGGAAGAGAGGCGCGCACTGCCTATAGAGTGACAAGGCGCTTCAGTGGCTACTCACTGGTGGAAGTGACCCTGCTGACTGGGCGTACCCATCAGATCAGGGTGCACTTCTCGCGTATGGGTTGGCCGGTGGCCGGAGATACTGTTTATGGGGTGAAAACACCATACCTTGAGAGGCAGTTTGTGCATGCCAGTCGTCTGGGGTTCTGCCTTCCGTCTGGCGGTGAGTGGTCGGAGTTCAGTTCCAAGCTGCCGCAGGATCTGGAGGAGGCGCTGGAACAAGTCCCGCGGCTGTAGGCGTGATCGCTCGCAGCGGCTTGTACTCTATATAAGGCCGTATTGTTCTCTCAAAGCCTTTTCTCTATCTTGGCCCATGAATCGCGCAAGGCAACCGTCCGGTTGAATACCAACCGTTCGGGGGAGGAGTCTTTTGAATCCACGCAGAAATAGCCCAGCCGTTCGAACTGATAACGGCTTCCTGGCGCCGTGCCACTAAGGCTGGGCTCGACATAACCTCTCAAGATATGCATCGAATCGGGGTTCAGGAGGCTTTCAAAACTGTCCCCGTTTGTGAAATCGCTGGGGTTTTCCACCATGAAAAGCCGGTCGTAAAGGCGTACATCCACCTCGAGTGCATGGGCTGCTGAAACCCAGTGGATGGTCCCTTTGACCCTGCGTCCATTCGGCGTGTTCCCACCGCGAGTAGCCGGATCGTAGGTGCAATGCAGTTCAACCATCTCGCCGGTGTGCTCATCCTTCACCACTCCAACGCAGGTGATGAGATAGGCGTATCGGAGCCGTACCTCGCGGCCAGGGGCAAGACGGAAGAACTTGCTGGGTGGGTCTTCTCGAAAATCGTCTCGCTCTATGTACAGCACCCGCGAGAAAGGCACCTTGCGAGTTGCCGCAGTGGGGTCTTCGGGGTTGTTGATGGCATCGATCTCTTCAGTTTGGTCCTCGGGGTAGTTGTCGATGATCACACGAAGGGGATTCAGGACGGCCATAACGCGGGGGACGTTCTTGTTCAGATCATCCCGGATGCAGTGTTCAAGGAGGGCGATATCGATGGTGCTGTCCGTTTTGGCAACGCCGATGCGGTCGCAGAAATCGCGGATGGACTTGGATGTACACCCGCGTCTGCGCAGGCCGGAGATGGTCGGCATTCGGGGATCGTCCCAGCCGGTGACGTGTCCCTGCTCCACCAACTGAAGCAGCTTCCGCTTACTCATCACGGTGTAGGTTAGATTGAGGCGGGCGAACTCGATCTGTTGCGGATGGTAGATCCCCAACTGGTCAAGGAACCAGTCATACAGCGGGCGATGGTCCTCGAACTCCAGCGTGCAAATAGAATGAGTGATTCCTTCGATGGAATCCTCGAGTCCGTGGGCCCAATCGTACATCGGGTAGATGCACCACTTGTTGCCTGTACGATGATGCTCTGCGTGTAAGATGCGGTACATCACCGGATCGCGCATATTCAGGTTCGGCGATGCCATGTCGATCTTGGCCCGAAGGACTCGGGCGCCGTCTTCGAACTCCCCTGCCTGCATGCGCTCAAACAGGTTGAGATTCTCGTGAATGGGACGTGTTCGGTACGGACTCTCTTTGCCGGGCTCGGTAAGGGTGCCGCGGCACTCCCTGATCTCATCAGCACTCAGGTCATCGACGTAGGCCTTGCCGTCTTTGATCAACTGAACGGCGTAATCGTACATTTGCTCAAAATAGTCCGATGCATAGAACAACCTGTCCTCCCAGTCGAAGCCAAGCCAGCGCACGTCCTCTAAGATAGATTGGACGTATTCCTCTTCTTCCTTGGTAGGATTGGTATCATCGAAGCGCAGGTTGCACAGACCTTTGTACTGGGCAGCGATGCCGAAGTTGAGGCAGATTGATTTGCCGTGACCGATATGCAAGTAGCCATTGGGCTCCGGCGGGAACCGCGTGTGCACGCGGCCTCCGTGTTTGTTGTTGGCGATGTCCTCGTTGATGATATTGCGAATGAAATCGGAGGGAGTTGCCTGTTCTGGTGAGGTCATGTCATTTTCCCTTCAATAGGCGATTCTATGCTGATCATCTGGAATGGAAGTGGCTTGACGCTGACTATCGAGCTTGGATAGCAACTAAAGTACAGTTTTAGCTAGGCTTTGTCAATTGTCTGGTCACTTGAATGACCCTCGAATAGACTGTCAATGGTGGTGATGCTAGAATGGAAACGATCCATGCGAGTCGCCATTCCTATATCAGACAGCCATAGCGACGGAGTGCCATGAAAGCAGAAAGCGTCCGGGTGCGATATGCTCCCAGCCCAACCGGATATCCGCATATTGGTAACATCAGGACTGCCTTGTTCAACTGGCTGTTCGCCAGGCACACTGGCGGCAGATTCATCGTCCGCATCGAGGACACCGATCAGTCGCGCAAGGTGCAGGGTGCTGTGGAGGCGATACTCAACAGCCTGCGCTGGTTGGGCATGGATTGGGACGAGGGGCCGGAGGTTGGAGGCGATTACGGATCGTATTTCCAATCGGAGCGGCGGGATCTGTATCAACAGTATGCCCAGCAATTGCTGGAGGGCGGACAGGCCTACAAATGCTACTGCTCGTCGGATCGGCTGACCCAGATGCGCGCTGTGATGGCGGAGCGCAAGGAATCGGTACGCAGCTACGACCGTCACTGCCGCGACTTGAGCCCGGCGGAACAAGCACAGGTCGAAACGCAGGGCGTCGCGCCTGTGATACGCTTCAAGATGCCGCTTGACGGGCAGACGACGTTTCATGACCTTATCCGCGGCGATATAACGTTTAATAACGGCGAGTTAGATGATCTGGTGTTGCTGAAATCGGACGGCTACCCGACGTATCACCTGGCCAACATTGTGGATGATCATTTCATGAAGGTCAGTCATGTTATGAGGGCGGATGAGTGGCTTTCGTCTACCCCGAGGCATGTGTTACTCTACACTGCGTTTGGCTGGGAAGCCCCGCTGTATGCCCATTTGCCGATGATTCTGGGGCCTGATAAGTCAAAACTGAGCAAGCGGCATGGAGCCACTTCAGTTATCGAGTACCGCGATACGGGTTACGTGCCGGAGGCGGTGGTGAACTTCCTCGCACTGCTCGGTTGGGCGTTGGATGACAAAACTGAGATCATGAGCCGCGATGACCTGATCAAGTACTTCAGTCTCGAGCGCATTTCAAAAACGGCGGCCATATTCAGCCAGGAGAAGCTGTACTGGATGAATGGGGTATACCTGCGCCAGATTGTCGAGAAGCAGGGCTTCGGGGAATTCGCAAGGCGTGCGTTGCCTTTCCTAGAGTCGGGGCTGCCGGATACGGCTAAACGCCCTATCGATCAGGAGTACGTGAATCGTATCGCGCCGCTTATGTACGAAAGGATGAATTTGCTGAGCGAGTTGGCCGAGCGGAGCGGTTTCTTCTTCGTCGAGGAGCTTGATTACGATGCCGAGTCG
>JBGOWL010000230.1:0-3432 GCA_041478585.1 Dehalococcoidia bacterium
CACCAGGGCCTCCCCTACAGGCAAATTTGCACCGGGTCAGGTCGGGGACTTGACACCCACGGCAGTTGGCGAATTGACAGACAATGACCTGACGCAACACTAGGGTAAGCAAGAAACACTCAGTGAGAAGATGCTTCCAGTTCGAGGCTGATGTCAAGCGCTCTGACTGAGTGAGTCAGAGCACCGATAGAGATCAAATCAACCCCTGTTTCTGCAACCGCCCTCACGTTTTCCAGAGTAATGCCTCCGGAGGCTTCGAGCAATACACGACCTCCGACAAGACGGACGGCGCGGCGCATCTCGTCCACACTCATGTTGTCCAGCATGACGATGTCCGCCCCGGCATTGACGGCCTCGACACCGTCTTCAACCGTGGTTACCTCCACCTCGATCTTGAGCGTATGAGGGGCATTCTTCTTAGCCCTGGCAACAATATCCCTCAAACCCAGTCCATGAGAACGAAGCGCAGCCAGGTGATTGTCCTTTATGAGAATGCCGTCACCGAGATGAACCCGATGATTGTGTCCACCGCCAACCGTGACAGCATACTTCTCGAGAAACCTCAGCCCCGGAGTTGTCTTGCGTGTATCCACGATGCGAGCATTACACCCCTCGATCGCTTCTACATATCGGCGTGTCTCAGTGGCTATGCCACTGAGCCGTTGCAGGAAGTTGAGTGCCACCCGCTCCGCCCGTAGGATGCCAGCCACCTTGCCCTCGACCACGGCGATCTCGGTCCCGCGCTGCAGCCTGGCTCCGTCGCGGAGGAGCGCCTGGAAACTGAGAGAAGAATCGACCCTGCTGAAGACCAGGCTGGCCACCTCCACTCCCGCCAATACGCCAGCAGATTTGGCCGTGATAGAGGCCTTGCCTTCAGCATCAGAAGGTATCAAGGCCTGCGTGGTCACGTCAGCCCAGGCGCAGTCTTCCGCCAGGGCCCTTTCCACATTCTCCTCAACCTTATGCTTCCAGCCTGTATCCAACCCTCAATCCCTCTTTAGAACAATATGCCTCACCCAATCGGGCGACGACTCCGGATAGTCCGTCCGGTAATGAGCGCCGCGGCTCTCCTTCCTGATCAAGGCCGCCTCGGCCACCAGCCTACCGGTGAGCACCAGGTTGTTCAGCTCATACGAGCTGCGATCAGAAGGTTTCTCCAGGCACTTCTCCCAGGATGAGATGGTGTTCGCGGCCTTGTCAAGAGTGTCTCCGCCACGAATGATGCCGACGTTCTCCCACATCAGTGCCTGTAGTGCTGTGCAACCGATCAAGGACACCCCTGAACCATCCCGGTTCGGGAGATGGTAGTAACTCAGCTCCCCAATGCCGGGACCGTCTTCGCCAGTCTTGTCTATCTCCCTTTCCACCACCCGTTTGCTGAACACCAAGACCTCCAGCAACGAATTGCTGGCCAGTCTGTTGGCACCATGCAGGCCAGTGCAGGCTGCCTCTCCAACGGCAAAAAGACCCTTGATGCTCGCCTCACCCCAAGAGTCAGTCTTGATCCCACCCATCATGTAGTGCGCTGCAGGTGCCACCGGTATGAGCCCCTTGGTAATATCCAGCCCATGCTCCATGCAGAAGCGATAGATATGAGGGAACCGTGTGGTGATAACGCGCGGGGCCAGATGAGTTATGTCAAGAAACACACGGTCGCTCCGGGTCTTCTGCATTTCGTAAAGGATACTGCGGGCCACAACGTCCCGAGGCGCCATTTCGTTGTCGGGAGAGTAGTCAGGCATGAAGCGGTGGCCTTCAACATTACGCAAGAGGCCACCCTCCCCCCTGACGGCCTCTGATATCAGAAACGGGTGTACGCCTGGCAGGCGTATGGCGGTGGGATGGAACTGGAAGAACTCCATATCCATGATATCCGCCCCGGCCCGAAAAGCCAGAGCCACTCCATCACCTGTAGCCACTTCCGAGTTGGTGGTGTACTTAAACAGACGCCCAGCGCCGCCGGTGGCCAAGACAAGCCTGCTGCAGCCAAACCTCTCCGTCGACCCGGTCCGGCAGTCAAGAGCCTCGACGCCTCTGACAACGCCGTCATCAATCAGAATGTCCGTGGCCAAGCAGTGCTCCAGAACCTCGATCCTGGATTGGCGCACTCTGCTGCCCAGAGTAACCTCAATGTGCTCCCCAGTGGCGTCTCCGCCAGCATGGAGGATACGGGGCATGGCATGAGCCGCCTCCTTTGCCAGAGCCACTTCACCATCTACCGTGTCAAAAGGCACTCCCAACTCTATAAGCTCGGCAATGCGATCGGCTGCCTCATTCACTAAGAGCCGCACCGTTTCTCTGTTGGACAGACCGGCTCCGGCAACTACCGTATCCCAGAAATGGAGTTCCGGGGAATCACCCTCGCCTATGGCAGCGGCAATGCCGCCCTGGGCATGCTTGGTATTGCAGTCATCAATGCTCCCCTTGGTGAGGATGAGCACACTGCCGCGCCTCTGCGCCAGCAGAGCAGTGTAAAGCCCGGCGATGCCGCTGCCGATGATCACATAGTCGTACCTAGGCATTGACGCGGATGACTCCTTGGCGTTCGATGTTGGCTAAGAGCGTATCACAACGCTGCAGCAGGGGCAACAGGAGCTATGCAAGCCGGCCATACGGGTACACAAGATCAGTCGTCCCTGCCACCAGCCAACGTCATCGTTCGCAAAGCTCCTGAAATTTGCAGAACCTGCACACTCCGAGATTCTCAGTCATCGGGAATAGATATTTGTCCAGAGGGAGGTTCTCTTCGATGTCTCGACAGAAGGCGTACATCTCTCTCGTTTCCTTCTCGATCCGCTCCCTGAATGCAACCAGGTCTGAATCAGTGGGTGAAATCTCTACCTCTCGATAGCTTGGCTGAAGGTAAGCCACGATTGGAGTAACGTCGGCAGCAAAGCGATTAAGGTGATATCCTGCCCATGCTGTGTAACCCATCAGTTGCTTCGTGTGTTTGTCGTCATCCCCCTTGCCCGTCTTCCAATCAACAATCACGATCCCATCGTCTGCAGGAAACAGAAAATCGACTTTGCAGTAGACCTTCAGATTGTCAATTCTCGCCTCTCCGTATCCCGGCGGTTCGATCAGCCATTGATCCCTGGTCGCTATGGTTGCCTTTTTGATCCAGTCATATCTCGGACTGCGCAGAAAAGAGCCAATGCATTTTTCGATTTTCGGAAGGAGATTCTGGCTGTCAACACTCTCCACCTCTTTGTAGTAAACTTCGGAAAAAGTCTTGGCCCGACATTGTTTCTCGGTTTCACTTCTCACAAACTGCCGAAAGCGTTCCGCATCGATATCAGCCTCGGACTTCTGCAGCCGTTGAAGCACCGCTTTGATGACATCGTGGACGATGTTGCCTGTCTCCAAGGGAACAGATGTCAGATACTTGAGGCAGTCGATCTTCTGCCTGGGATGCACCGGATCATACTTGCC
>JBGOWL010000207.1:0-3811 GCA_041478585.1 Dehalococcoidia bacterium
CGGCAACCGCATCGAGGACAACACGGCCACGCTGGGTTCTGGGGTATACCTGTCAGACGCCTCAGCGGACAACTGGCTCCGCTTCAACAGCTTCGACTCTAACCCGGGTTCGGACCAGGTCGTTCAGGTCTACTACGATGGCATCTTCAAGCCAGTGGACGCCGTCGAGAACTGGTGGGGCAACCCAAGCGGCCCCTACCATCCGGCGGACAACCCTGATGGCACCGGGGCTGGCGTGGGAGAAATGGTCGAGTTCAGTCCATGGCTCGGAGCAGCGCCCCTGAATGTCGCGACTGGGACAGCAGATGTTAGCGAATATGTCCTGGATGCCCGGGCGGAGGCATCAACCTCCGTGAGCCTGGCTGGAAGTGGCCGCCCCATCATTTGGGTGGCGAGCTACTCAGGTAATCCCGGCGGAGAGTTCCCTACCTCATCGATCGGAAAGTGGATCGATGTCTGCTTAAGTGACACTGGTGGGGTCGACAAAGTCGAGATCACGGTGTACTACACCTTAGCTGAGCTTGGCAACCTGAAGGAGGGAGATTCGCGCCTCTACTGGTGGAACGGTAACGAATGGGTAGCCTGTTCGAAGCAGAAAGTCTATAAGGAGGAAACCTGCATCCGAGCCACCATTACCGCGGACACTTCTCCTGGCCTGAGTAATCTCGCTGGGACACCCTTGGTGGTCGGGGGCTCCGTCGGTAGTGGGGGATTCCAGTGGTGGTGGATAGCGGTGGGGATACTACTCCTCGTCGTGCTGGTGGTCGGGGCACGGTTTGCTCTGAGGCTGTTATCCCGAGGTGGACAATACGACTATGAGTAGTGGTCTGCGTTCATAACAGTCTGATTGTTGCTCGGTGGCAATGGAGGCAGGTTCTCTGAGCAGAGTCACAGTAGCCTTGATGCTCATCGCTTTGGCCGCAGTTGCAGCTATGGCTCCACTCCGGGGAGCCGTGGTCAAGGGCGCTTGACCGTCATGCCCATATGAGCTGACGGTCGTTAGCTCGCCAATGGAAGGTGGCTCTATCCACCTCTCTCCGTCCCCCAATGCCCAGGGGAATTATTCAGCCAATGTGGCAGTCACCATAACCGCAGTTCCTTCGCCAGGCTATGAGTTTGATCACTGGGAAGGAAACCTGGGCGGCGACGCCAATCCGGCTTCTGTCGTCATGGATTCAAACAAGGCAGTGACGGCAGTTTTTGTACAATCGAACGCTCGTCATACCCTCACTGCCGTTGCAGGTTCTCCGGGCGGTGGGAGGGTCATCCTGAACCCCATCCAACCCAACGATGGATACGCCGTCAACACCAAGATCAGCTTGACCGCTGTTGCCGACGCCGGCTATGTGTTCAGTTACTGGCAAGGCGACCTCAGTAGTACGACTAACCCCGGCTCGGTCACCCTGGATGGAGACAAGACAGTCACCGCCATCTTTAACCCCACGGTAGAAATCGGTATTGATCCCCCCGGCGGTGGTGTAGTGGTCCTGGAACCAGTCTGGTTGCCAAACGGATACCCTGTTGGGATGGAAGTGACAGTGAGAGCCACTGCTGCCAAAGGCTATCAGTTCAGTGGCTGGAGCGGAGACCTATCGGGTTCGGCCAACCCAACTGTCATGGTTATGGACTCTCCCAAAGAGATCACAGCGAACTTCGTTGAGAGAGAACCCTTTCCCTGGTGGTGGATTGCGCTGGGGGTAGTGCTGTTGTTGCCGGCATTGGTCGTGGTGAGGTTAGCCTACGTATTATTGACCCGAAGAGCAACCGAAGATAGTTTCTAAATGCCAAATCCGAAGCACGAAATTCTAAACAAATCCCAATCACCAAAATCAGAAATTCAAAACAGACGGACGAACTCAGCTGGGCATCCCTAGTACGCCTACATCAAGGGGTTGCATGTCAACTCCCGGCCTGGGAGAGGGTCCACCGAGCCCCAACTCTGTGTCATTCCCGTGTAAACGGGAATCCAGGAACGTCGTAAGGAGAAGATACGGTGGATCCCTGCTTCCGCAGGGATGACATGAAGGGGAGAGAGGGATAACATGACGAGGGCTGGGATGACATGAAGAGGGCAGATGGATGACATAAGGGTTTCGGGTTTGAGGTTTGGGGTTTCGTATTTTGCTATTGTTTAGGATTCAGATATTGGGGTTTGGGATTCTTGGTACACCTCAGCACCAATCTACATCTGTGCTCATCCAATAACCCGAAGGGCAGGGTTCCACGGGCTTGCCCGTGGGTATCTACTGGGCCAAATCTTCAGTTCTGGTAGAGGGTAATGCCTAGGATTGTACGTCACCAGAATCAAATCATAGAAAAGGGCAGATGGATGACATAAGGGTCTCGGGTTTTCGGATCTTGAATCTGTTTAGGATTTCGATATTAGAGCTTAGGGTTTGACTTGAGCAGTCTCTGCCTCAGCAGAAAGAGGGCGTGTGTGCTGGCACGGCGTCTTACCTCCGGTCGCCCGGGGGGATATCTGGCCTCCCAGGATTCTGTGCCCTGCTTGTCTGATACGGCCATATAGACCAGTCCTGGCGTCTTGTCTTCCAGTTTGTCTGGCCCAGCCACGCCGGTGATGCCTATGCCAATATCTGCCTCCAGTCGCTGCCGGGCCGCTTCGGCCATCGCCTGGGCCACCTCCCGACTGACCGCCCCATGCCTTTCAATAAGCTGGGCCTCTACCCCCAGGGCCGTCTTCGTCTCATTAGAGTAGGCGATGAAGCCCCCTCTATAGTAGGCAGAGCTTCCAGGGACGTCGGTAATGATAGCGCCCAGCAGACCGCCGGTGCAGGATTCCATGGTGGCCACGGTCAGGCCCCGATGGGCAAGGAGACTGCCCACGATTCCTTCCAGAGTATCCTCATCGGTACCCCAGATGTGTTCGCTCAGTACGCCTCTGAGTTTGGCCTCAGCCTGGTCAATAATGGCCATGGCATCTTCATGGCTGACCGCTCTGGCAATCAACCTCAGATGGATGCCATCGGGTTTAGCATAGATGCCCAGCCTGGCATTGTCGGAATTGAATAGGATGCTGGCCTTTTCGCCCACCTCTGCCTCAGACAGACCAAAGCACTTCAAGGTGCGACGGAGGACCACCTCTCTCTGGCCTTTCCCCTGAAGCCTGGGCATCACCTCCCTTGCCCACATGCGCTGCATCTCGCCCGGCGGCCCGGGCATGGCCACCAGTATCCTTCCTTCCTTTTCGACCCACCAACCGGGAGCAGTGCCTCGCGGGTTGGGAATAGCCTGCGAGGAGGGAATCAGGCAAGCCTGCTTAAGATTGGCGGCTGCCATCTGGCGTCCCATAGCGGCAAACGTGACTCTCAGGTTCTGCACAAGCGGCTCAGACACCTCCATCGCCTCGTTCAGCATCCGAGCGATGGCTTCACGGGTGAGATCATCCTGAGTGGGCCCCAGGCCTCCTGTTGCCAGTATGAGATCGGAACGTTTCCATGCCCGGTCAAAGGCCTCGACCAGCCTTTCCATGCTGTCATCGACTACCGTGATCCAGCGTAGGCTGGCGCCCAGCAAAGGCAGTTGCGCTGCCAGGTAGGCGGCGTTGGTGTCAGTGACTTCGCCCAGGAGGAGCTCAGTGCCGACGGAGATGATCTCGGCCTTCATGCTTAGCCTTCGTAGGGGAGGGGCTTGTCCCCCCCCACCCGACGGGAGGCCACAAGGGCCTCCCCTACAGATGGACTACCATCCTTGCTACGAAGCATAAACCATGCTGTCTAGCATAAATTCGGCATTCTCATGGTAACGATTCTAAGATAGATCTAGAAGGCACATTTCACTACCGAGATTCCCA
>JBGOWL010000290.1:0-2537 GCA_041478585.1 Dehalococcoidia bacterium
CTCGGATTCGAGAACATAGCTCTGATACTCATCACCCATTTTCATCCCGATCACTACGGCCTGGCCGGGCGTCTGGTCCAAGCCTCCCAGGCCAAAGTAGCACTGCACCAGATCGAGAAGGACTTCATTGACTCCCGTTACATGAACATGGGCGGCCTTCTGGACCAGACTGCCGAGATCCTCCGCATCAACGGCGTGCCGGAGAAGGATCTCCCCAGACTCCAGAAAGCCTCTCTGGGCGTCAGGCAATATGTTTCGCCTGTCTCGCCGGAGGTGGTGCTGCGCGGAGGCGAGATCATCGGTCAGGGGCAGTTCCAGTTCGAAGTGGTCTGGACGCCGGGGCATTCGCCAGGACATGTCTGCCTGCTGGAGCGGAGCAAGAAGATCCTCATCTCCGGCGATCATGTGCTGCCGGCCACGTTTCCTAATGTCGGCCTGCACTCGCAGTCCGGCCCGGACCCTCTCCCGAACTACCTCCGCTCGTTGAGGGCCATCGAGAACCTGGACGTCGACCTGGTGCTCCCGGCGCACGAGCACGTCTTCAGCGGACTGAAGCAGAGAGTCCAGGAATTGCTCCGCCACCACGAGGAGAGAAAAAACGCTATCATCGCCGCTCTGCGGGAAGGCCCTCAGACGGCCTACGAGGTGTCGCCCAAGATCCCCTGGATTGTGAATGGCCTCACCATGTCCTTCGACCAGTTGCAGGCCTTGGACAGGCGCCTGGCTGTGATGTCAGCGATGGCGCACCTGGAACCCTTGTACACTGAAGGCCTGGCTGAGAAGACCCAACGGAACGGCACTATCGTCTACAGCCTGGCGAGGGGCCAGTGAAGACCATCGGGATCACCACCACTATCCCTGTGGAAGTACTCCTGGCAGCCGGATACCAGCCTGTGGATCTGAACAACGTCTTCATCAGCGATCCGGACCCTGACCGCCTGGTGAACATCGCCGAGCGTTCCGGCTTTCCCCAGAACTGCTGCACGTGGATCAAGGGCATCTATGGAGCCTGCGTTGACCGCAGCATCGGCACGGTGCTTTGCGTGACCACCGGCGACTGCTCCAACACGGTGATGCTTATGGAGGTGCTCAAGCTGAGGAAGTTCCGCGTCATCCCTTTTGCCTATCCGGACCATCCCGACACCAGCCAAATGCAGGCCCGCCTGCGGACTCTGGCCGATTCTCTCGGCACAACGCCGGAGGCTGCAGAGGAGGTGCGGAAAGAGCTGGCCCCGTGCCGCCGGCTCACCAAGAAACTGGACACCCTCACCTGGAAAGAGGGCTTGGTCAGCGGCTGGGAGAACCATATCTGGCTGGTGTCCAGCTCGGATTTCAGTGGCGATCATCTTCGATATCGCCAGGAGTTGCAGCGCTTTCTCTTCGAATGCTGCCAACGCCGGCCTTTCTCCGAAGAACTCCGGCTGGCCTATATCGGCGTGCCTCCCGTGTTTGCCCGAGACCTGCTTCGCTTCCTGGAGCAGCATGGGGCCAGAGTGGTCTTCAACGAGGTCCAGCGGCAGTTCGCCATGCCCCACCCCGGCAACTCGCTGGCCGAGCAGTACTCGAACTACACCTACCCCTATTCCATATTCAACCGTATCAAGGACATCAAGGCAGAACTGCGCCGCCGGAGGGTAGATGGGGTCATCCATTACGTTCAGGCCTTTTGTCACCGAGCCATTGGTGATATCATATTCCGAGGGACACTCGACCTGCCGGTGATTACACTCGAAGGAAACGCTGACTATGTGCTGACTCCGCACCTGCGGACGAAGCTGGAGGCTTTCCTCGACATGTTAAGCCGCAGTCGCTGTCTACTCAAAGAGGCAGCTGATTAAATGAAAGGTAGGGGGTATGGGCTCAGTTCGTAAATGGCGCCTGAAGAAGATGGCCAAACACAAGCACAAGAAGATGCTGAAGAGGACCCGTTGGGAGCGGAAGCACAAGTAGTCTTCTTCGCAGCTTCATAACATACATACATGAGCAGTGCAGACGCTTAGGTCTGCCATAAGCGAACCGAAGTACTAGTTTGCTCGTGTTCCTAGCAAAGCAGAAAGGAGGACGTGAATGTCAACCAGAATCGGCATTAACGGATTTGGTCGCATCGGCAGGCTCGCGCTCAAAGCGATCAAGCAACGCTATCCGGACAAGTTGGAGGTGGTTGCTGTCAATGACCTCACTGATGCCAAGAGCAACGCCCACCTCCTGAAGTACGACAGCAACTACGGGGCTTATCCGGGCAAGGTGGAGGCCACGGCGGACTCCATCGTTGTCGATGGCAAGCCCATAAAGGTACTGGCTGAGAAGGACCCGGCCAAGATCAAGTGGAGCGACTACGGCGTGCAGATCGTGATCGAGTCCACCGGGCTGTTTACCGACGGCCCCAAGGCCGCTGCCCACCTCCAGGGTGGCGCGAAGAAGGTGATCATCTCCGCCCCGGCCAAGGACGAAGACATCACTATCGTTTTGGGCGTCAACGAGGACAAGTATGATCCGGCCAAGCATCGCGTCATCTCCAACGCCTCCTGCACCACCAA
>JBGOWL010000041.1:0-8650 GCA_041478585.1 Dehalococcoidia bacterium
ACCTGAAGCCTCATGCCACAAGCCCACGAGCACCCCATTATGTTGAAAATGCCAGCCCATTCTTGATCCTCGGTGAGTAGGGGCACGGCCCTTCCCGGGAGGGCTGCCCCTACTCGTTTTCCTTGACACCCTGCACGTGTGTTAGCTATCATGGTTTGTGTCTTTGGAGATGATAGATCCCTCATGAGCTACGATACAATTGGCTTCAGTAAGAAAGATCATGTTGCCCACATAACTCTCAACCGCCCTGATGTCGGCAATGCCATCAACATTCAAATGGCAACGGAGCTTGAGGAGATCTGCCAGAAGGTCAATCAGGACCAAGATATCAGGGTGGTTGTCATCATTGGTGCCGGCCGACAGGCGTTTTGCCTGGGTGAAGACCTGAATCTGTTCTCCAGCACCATCCTCGGTGATTCGCCATCCTTGACCACGCTGAAGGACTTTGCTCTTCGACACAACGTGGCGGCCATGGTAGCCTCAATCGAATGTCCGGTAATAGCTGCCATAAATGGCGATGCCTCCGGCATGGGCCTGGCACTGGCTCTGGCGTGCGATCTCAGAATCGCTTCTGACCAGGCCCTCTTTGGTGTCCCTGACCTCAGCCGGGGTTATCTGATGGCCAGTGGCATCACACAATGGCTGCCGCGTATTGTCGGTAGGGGTAAGGCCATGGAGTTGGTCCTTACCGCCCAGCCAATAGACGCTAATGAGGCGCTTCGCATCGGGCTGGTTCACCGCCTGGCTGCACCTGAGCAGGTCCTGACGGAGAGTGACAAGGCGGCCAGTCAAATAGCCTCCGGGGCACCTGTCGCTCTTCGCTACGTCAAGGAGGCCATCAACAAGGGCATGGATCTGACCCTGGAGCAGGGGCTAAGGCTTGAATGCGATCTCTACATGATCCTGCAGACAACGCAGGATCGCGTTGAGGGCATCAGGGCTTTCCGGGACAAGAAGCAGCCTCTCTTCAGAGGTGAATAGGGGAAATGGACGCTTGAAGCTTGACTTGCATACGCACTGCGGCGAAGCGACATCACTGTACAATCCAACTCTGGACATCGTGAAGCAGATCGTGGCGGCTGCAAAAGCCCGTGGGTTGGATGGCATCGCCATCACCGAGCACTACAACAGGGGATATGGGTACAAAGTAAAGGACATAGTCGAGCAACAGCTCCACGATGAGCTACTGATTATCCCGGGCCAGGAGATCGACAAGGGGCCGTTGCATGTGGTGGTGCTGTACCTGCCGGATGACAGTACTTTCAGGTTCGTGGGCCACCCAGGTTATCCCCCTGTCAAAGACCTGGCTTCCGAAATAGATGACAGCATCCATGGCCTCGAGATCAGAAACCCCACGCACGACGACGAGATCGATGGGGAACTGGTAAGAAGATTGGCCAAGGAGCGCCAATTGCTCCTCCTGAGCAACAGCGACGCCCATTTCCTGAGCGACGTCGGCAAATACTACACGGAAATCGAACTGGAAGAACTATGTGCCCGAGCCAGACGAGTACCGAATTCCAAACCATAATCTACCAAAGAGACGGGGATATCGCCCGGGTTACCCTCAACCGTCCTCAGGTGTTGAATGTCTACAACGTTCAGATGCGCGACGATTTATGTCAAGTCATCAGCGCCATAAAGGCCGACCCCGAGGTAAGGGTGGTTATTCTCAAAGGGGCTGGCGAAAGGGCCTTCTGCGCCGGAGCGGACCTGACTGACTTCCTGACTGCCCCTTCTCCGGTGATAGCCCGCCAGGTGCGATGGCAACGCGATATCTGGGGGTGGTTCTTGAGTCTGCCCCAGCCAGTGATCGCAGCCCTTCATGGATATGTCCTGGGATCGGGGATTGAGATGGCTCTGTGCTGTGACCTGAGGATTGCCGCAGAAGATGCCAGATTTGGACTGCCCGAGGCAACCCTGGGGATTATTCCGGCGGCTGGAGGTACTCAAACGTTGCCCCGAACCATTGGGAGAGCCAGGTCATTGGAGATGCTCTTGACCAACCGCTGGATCGATGCTCAGGAGGCTCTGGCCGTTGGCCTGGCAAATCGAGTGGTGCCTCGAGGCGATTTGATTCCCACCGTGGAAGCACTGGCACAGAAAGTAGCCTCTATGCCTGCGGTAGCCGTGAAATGTGCCAAAGAGGCCATAGTCAGAGGGAGCGACATGAGTCTGAACGAAGGCCTCGAACTGGAGAAAATGCTGGCAACTCTGGTATTATCGAGTGATGAAACACTGGAACGGGTAAAGGCATTTCTGGAGAGCAGAACTTCCACATTTCAATGAGATAGCCAGACAAGGCAGAGGACTGCCATTGGTAGAGGTAGGTAATATAGCCAATAGACTGAGCCTCAGGGGGGCTCTGAAGATAGAAAGAGGGAGGGAATTTCAATGAATACCTTGGATTTTCTCAGTATCTCTAGCGCCATCTGTCCCGACAGGGATTGCGTGGTGTTTGAGGGCAAGAGATACACCTACAGCCAGGTGAATGAGAGATCGAATCGGCTGGCCAATGCCCTGCTTCATTTGGGGGTCAAGAAGGGTGACAGGGTAGCCATAATACAGGTGAACTGCAGCCAGTACCTTGAAACGTACTACGCTGTGGCGAAAATAGGTGGTATTCTGGTGCCCCTGAACTTCAGGGCCAAAGAGGATGAGCTTGGCTACATGTTGACCAACGCCGAGGCGGTGGCTCTGTTTATCGGCGACCGCTATGTGGATATGGTCAAGAGCATGCGCCCCCAGTTGGCCTCTGTCCGAAATTACATCTCCATTGATGGTAAAAACCCAGGTATGCTCTACTACGAAGATGTGATTCTCTCTGCATCTCCCGATGATTTGATCACCGAGCCTAGCGAAGAGGACACCACCATACTGATGTATACTGCCGGCACCACCGGACGTCCCAAAGGCGTACCCTTAACCCATAATAGCTTCGCCTTCTACGTGCTGGAAAACGTCGATCCTGCCAGCCCCGACGTGGAAGAGAAGAATCTGCTCACTGTTCCCCTGTATCATGTGGCTGGTGTTCAAGCCATGCTCGCTGCTGTATACGGTGGACGGACCCTGGTGATGATGAGACAGTTCGAGGTTAAAGAGTGGATGGACATGGTGCAGCAGGAGAAGACAAGTCGAGCTATGCTGGTTCCCACTATGCTGAAAAGGGTCATCGACAACCCTGACTTCGATAAGTATGACCTGTCCAGCCTGAGGGTCATAACCTATGGAGCAGCCCCAATGCCCTTTGAGGTGATCAAGAAGGCCATCGAGGTCATGCCTAACGTGAGGTTCATCAACGCCTTCGGGCAGACAGAAACCGCCTCCACCATTACCATGCTCGGGCCTGAAGATCATATCATCAGCGGTACACCGGCGGAGAAGGAGAAGAAACTGAAAAGGCTTGCTTCCTCTATCGGCAGGCCCATGTCAGATGTAGAGGTCCGGATTATCAACGAAGAAGGAAAGGAGCTCCCCCTGGGTGAGGTAGGTGAGATTGTGGCCAGAGGCCCACGGGTTATGAGCGGCTACTGGAAGGACGACGAGAAGACAGCCAAAGCCTTTACCAAAGACGGCTGGCTCCATACCAAAGACACGGGTTACATGGATGACGAGGGTTACATCTATCTGGCTGGCAGAGCCGATGACATGATCATACGGGGAGGCGAGAACATCTCCCCTGAGGAAGTCGAGAATGCCCTCTACTCGTATCCCAAGATAGAAGAGGCAGCCGTGATCGGTGTTCCGGATCCGGACTGGGGTCAGGAGGTTATGGCCGTAGTGGTTCTCAAGAAAGGCGAGAAGGCCACCCCCGAGGAGATCAAGGAGTGCTGTCGACAGAAGCTGTCCAGCTTCAAGAAGCCGAACTTCGTGGTGTTTGTGGATGAACTGCCCCGCAATCCAATGGGCAAGGTTCTTAAGCGCGTGCTTCGCGAAAAATACGCCCAGCCAAAATCCAAATAGTGAGGAAGACACACCTTGGTAGGAATAAACGCCAGAATTGCCAGAATCTGGGACTACATTGAAGTCTTGAAACCTCGCGAAACGAGTCTGCTTGTATTCATCGGCTGCTGTGCCGCCGCCGTCGCCGCGGGCGGACTGCCGCCGACAGATCGACTTCTGCTCGCCTTGCTGGCGATCACTCTGGGAAGCGGCGGAGTCAATGGCCTGACTAACTACATCGACCGCGAGGTTGATTCTCGGATGAAGAGAACCAGACGCCGCTGTCTGGCATCGAAGCGCATCCAACCTCCCGAAAATGCTCTGCTATTTTGCCTGGCACTCACCGCAGCGGCTCTCGGTCTTGCCTGGGCCCTTGACCCACTTTGCTTTGTCTTCGGGCTGATAGGAACGGTGGCGGCGGTTGTCTGCCGGAAAACGGTGCTTTGCCCCTTCCTGGGGTCCATTTCTGGCTGTGCCCCGGTGCTCATTGCCTGGTTTGCTTTCAACCCTCGTTTTGAGCTTCCGCTCCTTTTCCTCTGCCTGATGATCTGGATATGGATCCCACTGCACGTGTGGAGCGTGATGCTGGCCAACCGGGATGACTACATCAGCGGTGGGGTGAGATACTTCCCCTTGAGTCGAGAATTCAGGAAAGCGGTCCCCGTTCTAGTTCTGCTCTCCCTGCCTCTCCTGGCTGCTTCTCTAGCTCTCTATTTCAGCGACAGCAACCTGGGAGTGCTGTATCTCTCCCTGGCCACGATCCTGGGTGTCCTGATGATTGGCGCCAGCGCTCGCCTTATCACCTCCACAGCCACAAAGGATGCCTGGCGGGTCTATAAGCTGTCAGCCTTCCCCTACCTGGGCATCATTTTCCTGGCCATGTGTCTTGATTCGTGGCTGGTGTGAAGTTGCCACGTTCCTCGTCACCATGAAAGTCAAGGGGGCTGGAGCCGTACATTGGAGCTCCAGCCCTCCCCACATCTTCTTCTTCACCACAGATCAGCATATGGGCATGAACCGGACGTTGCCCAAAGGTACCCCAGGGCTTCTGTGGCCTCCCTATTTCGAAGATTGACCCTTGCCCATGAAGGCGGTCAATATGTCTATGGGCAGTGGGAAAATCACCATGTTTGTTCTTTCGGTAGCTATCTCTTTCAGTACCCCCAGATAACGCAGCTGCAAAGCAGCGGGCTGCGACGAAAGAACTCCTGCAGCCTGGGCCAGCTTCTCTGCTGCCTGTGCCTCCCCTTCGGCATGAACAATCTTAGCCCTTCGGTCTCGCTCAGCCTCAGCTTGAGCTGCCATAGCACGCTGCATCGGTTCGGGGAGCTGCACATCCTTAATCTCTACCGCGCTGACCTTCACTCCCCAAGGGTCTGTCTGCTCGTCGACGATCTCTTGCAGCCTGGCATTGAGCTTATCTCGCTGTCCCAGGATCTCGTCCAACTCATGTTGACCTAGAATGCTGCGCAGGGTGGTCTGGGAAATAAGAGATGTGGCCTTAACATAATCGGCCACCTTGAGTACCGCGTCGTCTGCATTGATCACTCTCAGATAGACCACGGCGTCCACTTTGATGGTAACGTTGTCCCGGGTGATCACCTCCTGAGCAGGGACATCCATCGTTACTATGCGCGTATCCACCTTCCACATCCGATCGATAAATGGCACAATGATACGCAGTCCTGGCTCCTTTATGCCCACGAAGCGCCCCAGACGAAGCACTACCCCTCTTTCGTATTGAGCTACCACCTTGAGTGCTGCTGGCAGGATCAGAAACAACAATACTAGTACGGCTACAACCGCAACCCACACGGCTATCACACTTGCACCTCCTACTTAGATTTCTTGCGTACCTTCAGCTTCAACCCCTCAACCTGAGTAACCGTCACCTCCTCTCCTGGCTCCACTCTGTCCTCTTCTGCCACAGCACTCCACAGCTCTCCCTCCACGAAAACCGTCCCCTTCGGGTCAAGCGGTGTTCGGGCTACCGCCGTCTGTCCTAACAGTCCTTCTCGTCCTGTGTTAACGGGGCGGCGATATGCCCTGAGGATGGCGGTGATCAGAAAGATGGCGATACCACTGAAGATGGCCACTACTGTACCGATGAGCCAGGGATCGATTTCATAAGGAGTCCCGCTGAATAAGATAAACGAACCAACAACCAAAGCCACGATACCTCCCGCAGTAAGAAGTCCGAATGTCGGCGTAAACGCCTCCGCTATGAAAAGCGCGAAGGCCAGAACTATCAATATGATCCCAGCGTAGTTGGCCCCAAGTATGCCGAGGGAGTAGATGGCCAGAAGAAGGCAGGCCGCACCTATCACGCCAGGCAAAATGATCCCCGGATGGAGTAACTCTACCAGAACCCCCAGTGAGCCGATGCTGAGCAGGATATAGGCAATGTTGGGATCGCTGATGGCAAAGAGAAACCGCTCCAACGCACTCATGTTAATGTAACGGATGCTGACACCGGCCGGGATACTGAACGGTTCCCCATTGGCCAGGGTTATCCCTGCGCCAAGTCTCTCGATAAGCTCCTCGATATCCACGGCACCGGCGTCGTCGATGAGTGGTGGATCGAGGCGCTCCACTCCGAGAATGTCCTGGTTATATGACGACAGATCCGTAGTGCCGCGTGCTTCACTTGGCGAGAACGAGGCGGCATGTGTCACTGCGGCCATGGCGGCTTCCTCATTACGGCCATGTTCCTCGGCAATGCTCTTCATCCACTGACTTGCCAGGTTCACTGCTTTGTTTCTTTCGTCGTCGGAAAGATCGCCTCCACTGCCGGCGATAGGAGTCGAAGCACCAATGACGCTCCCGGGTGCCATGGCGGCCACATCCGCCGCAAAGGTGATGAACGCTCCGGCAGAGGCCGCCCAACCCCCTCTAGGTACATAGACAACAACCGGGACTTGCGCCCTGGCTATCCTGCTCACAGTATCCTCCGTCGAAGACAGCAAACCTCCGGGAGTATTCAGCTCGATAATGCAGGCTGCCGCGCCGTCCTCCTCCGCCTTGGTGATGCCCCGATCAATGAAATTGGCCAAGCTCGGGTTAACTGTCCCATCGACTTCAAGCACATAGACGAAGGGGGCATCAGCGCGCGCGCTTCCCGCCATGAGCCCGACTATGCCCACCACGCACAGGATAGAAAATAGCAACAGACGAACAATACGCATCATTGGCAATCAGATTCCTGCGTTGGGCTGATTATAGTCCAAGCCAGCGACCATGCACAAGCAAACACGGCCCCCATGCCTTTCGCCCCCCGATGTCCTTCCGTACACCCCTCCATGTCATTCCGCAGTTGATGCGGAATCCACGTATCTGGTGCTGTGACATACAATGGACTCCTGCTTTCGCAGGAGTGACATGAGAAAAAGCGTGTGTCATTCTCACGCAGGTGGGAATCCAGCCTGTCCAAACAGTGTCATTCCCGTGCAAACGGGAATCCAGGGGCAGCGTGGGAGGTTTCGAAGTTTGGATTTCCACTTTCTGGATTTGTTTACGATTCAGAAATTGGGATTTCGGATTTGGCATCAACGGTGTATGCCGGCGACTATGTCGTCCGCGCTATAATACCTCATGGGAATGTGAAGCGGTATGGTATAATGTAACTGGACGATGGAAGCAAAAACTATAACCGTTAATCGCAAAGCCTATCATGACTATAGCATCGAAGAGACCGTTGACGCCGGTATCGCGCTGACGGGAACCGAGATCAAGTCTATTCGGGCAGGCAAAGTGAACCTGGCCCAGTCCTTTGCCAGGGTTGAAAATGGCGAAGTATGGTTGATCAATGCCCACATCGCTCACTACGATGCCGGCAACCGCCACAATCACGAGCCCGCGCGCTCGCGCAAGCTGCTCTTGCATCGGGACCAGATAAGCATGCTGGCCGGCAAAGCCAGCCAGAAGAGGCTCACTCTGGTGCCGCTTCGGTTGTATCTGAGCAAGAAGAGCCTGGCCAAGGTGGAGTTGGGACTGGCCAAAGGCAAGAAGCTGTATGATAAGCGAGAGATTCTGGCCCGACGCCAGACGGACCGGGAAATAGAGAGAACCTTAAAAACCTATCGTATCAAGCAATAGTGGGGACGCGCGGGTTCGACAGGGGAGGGCGCGACAAGACTGCAGGCTGAGGTGCCGCTACCCTCATAAAACCAGTGGCACAACAGTAACTGGCGATAACGAGCCTGTACTCGTAGCTGCCTAACATCAGCTACCGTTCACACTGACCTCTCCTCGATGGGTCGGTGATGGGCGACGCAATGTCGGGGTGCGGCCATTCTGACGTCGATATGGGTGGCTCAAGAAAACTCGGCTAACTCGTCCAGACTCGGTTGACAGAGGCTGGCCGGGTGAGACAAAGAGTCAACTAAGCCTGTAGTAGGTCTTGAGCAAGTTCCTCTGGACGGGGAGTTCAACTCTCCCCCGTCTCCACCAGAAACACGACCGAGCCTCCCGGGGTGTCCTCTGGAGGCTCGTTTATTAAGATAATGCCCGAGCCCTCTCTGGCAACCGTCACCTGGAAGATAGGCCTGAAAGGCGGCTTCGGTTTGATGGCCAGGATCCGCTTGTCCTCCCTGGCATCCACATAGACGGCGTCCAGCATAGTCAACAGCAGCTTTCTGGGCTCTTCGAGGTTGGCCCGAGCCCATAGCTGGGGCAGGTTATGGATCAGCTTGCCTGCCTCTTCAGCAGC
>JBGOWL010000184.1:0-4168 GCA_041478585.1 Dehalococcoidia bacterium
GTCAAATTCTTCACCCATGCCGAGGTGGCCAAGGCTGTCATCGAGAATGGGGTTTGCACCGGGGTGAAACTGGTCGATGGCAGTGTTGTCAGGGCCAGAAAGATTGTGGTGAGCGCTGGCTTGAGCGCATGGCAGCTTGTTGAGCTCATGGGTAGAGACGTTATCGGTGAAACGGTAGCCCATCGAATTGACAATCTCTCCACGAACAACATTGGAAACCTTATGTGGTATAGCTTTGCTCTACACCAAGCTCCCAAGTACAAGGCAGCTTCGTTTAATCCTGACATCAACAAATGCGAGTGGCTGGGCCTGGCATATGATGCCAATCCTGAGCATGTGGCCACAGAGTGTCATTACGCCAACATGGGCCAGATGCCTCCGATCGACCACTATAATCCCGTTGTCTGGTGCCACAGTCTGGCTGATCCGGCATACGCTCCCCCCGGCAAGCACGTTGCTCAGTGCGAGATGCAGGGGCCGCGTGCCAGTGACCTCAGCGAGCAGGAATGGCTTGTGCTGAAGGAGAGGTTTGCCGAGGACCTTATCGGTATCTGGCAGAAGCACGCGCCCAACATGACCTGGGACAATATCATAGGCGTTGATACCAACAGCCCTTATGACAATCTGCGTCTGAAGAATCTGGCACCTCATGGCAACTTCGCCGGGATCGACAGAACTCTATGGCAGTGCGGTCCCAACAGGCCTACACCTGAGTTGGCCAGTCACCGGACACCAGTGAAGAACCTCTACTGCACTGGCGGCTTCTGGCCCATAGGTGGCAACGCCAGTGCAGAAGCGGCCTACAACTGTTACAAGACTATATCTAGGGACATGGGACTGGGCAAACCCTGGGAGGAGCAGGGCAAGGAGGAACCAGATTCCTTGGTTCAATACACCCGCTGGGCAACCCAGAAAATGCGGGAGTCGTTCAAGTTCGCAGCAGTGTGATGTGGGCATTATTGAGGGCCTAGACAATGTCGGGTTGTTCACGGAGTTGTCAATTCCGATAGTGACAAGAGTATAATATGGCGAGTGGAATTCTTGCCTTAGGCTACATCGAAAACCTAACAAGGAGGGAAAATGGCCCAGAAGTTTGACATGATCATCGTTGGGGGTGGTCCCAACGGGCTGGAGTGCGCGGCCTATCTAGCCAAGGCGGGGCAGAGATGCCTTCTCTTGGAGAAGAGATTCGAGGTAGGTGGAGGGTTGGCGACCGAGCAGGTGACGCTGCCGGACTTTTTCCACAACACCCATGCCATCTACCACATGATGGTGGACTATGCCCCGGTCTACCGGGACCTCAACTTTGATGAATACCTGGTCAAACACATCAAACCGGAGATGCAGTGGGCCATGCCTCTGAAGGATGGCAAGTGCCTCTGCATCTACACGGATGTAGAGAAGACCTGTGCCTCGATAGCCAAATTCTCCAAGAAAGACGCCGACAGCTACCGCAGCATGTACAAACTGTTCGACGAAATGATGAAAAACATTGTTGGCCCGCAGACCTATGTCCCCATGGGGCCTGCTCCGCTGATGGCTGCCCATGCTGAGTCAACGGACCTGGGCAGGCAGATGGCCGCCATGACAGAGAAGACCCCGGAAGAGATAGTCTGCGATCTCTACGAGAATGAGACGGTGAGGACTCTCATGCTCTATGCCTGCTGCCACTGGGGTCTGGACTACAGCCAGTCCGGATTGAGCTACCTTATACCCCTCTACCTGAACAGGCTGGTGAACTACTATCTGGTGGCTGGCGGGTCTCACCGCATCTCCAACGCTCTGCTGAAGAGATACTTTGAGCACAAAGGCCAGGTGCGCACCAGTGCCCAGATCAAAAGGTTCATTGTAGAGAATGGGGCTGTCAAAGGTGTAGAGCTGGAAGACGGCAGCCAGTATTTAGCCGACAAAGCGGTCATCAGCACCATTGACCCACACCAGACCTTCCTCAAGTATGTGGGCGAGGACAAGCTGGATAAGGATTTCTTGGATATGATCAAGATCTGGCAGTGGGAGAAGTGGAGCCTTTTCGATGTACATCTGGCCCTGGCGGAGCCGCCGCAGTTCAAGGCAGCGGCTTCTGATCCAGGGATCAACAAAGCCTTCATCTACCTGCTGGGCTACGAGAACCTGGCCGGCCTGAAGCGCCACTGGGACGAGATGAAGCAGGGCAAGATGCCGGATGACGCCGGATTCAACGCCACCTTCCCCAGCGTCCATGATCCCTACCAGGCGCCGCCGGGCAAGTGTTCCGGGCTGATCTCCCAGATGGCGGTGTATGAACTCAAAGACGGTGGGCATGACAAGTGGCTGAAGCGCACTTTCAGGGAAGAATACATGTGGAAGCAGATCGCCAAACTCCAGCAATACGCGCCTAACCTGACGAAGGACAAGGTACTGGAGACATATATCACTGCCCCCGCCGACATACAGAACAAGTTCGCCAACATGGTCAAAGGAGGGTACAAGCAGGGGATGTACCATCCTCTCCAGATGGGATACCTCAGGCCCAACCAGGAATGTTCACAGTACAGAACGCCGGTGAAGAACCTCTACGTAGGAGGGTCGAGCGTTGCTCCCGGTGGCTGTGTGATCTGGGGGCCGGGCTACAACTGTGCCAACGCGGTGGCCGAGGACTATGGCATAAAGAAGTGGTGGTCGGAGCCAAAGATGGTTACCGAGGCGATCAAGAACAACTACGTCATGAAACTATGAGGTATCTCTTGGAAGGAGTTGCAGAACATGTTAATGCGATCAACGGGACTGGGAAAGACAGAGCTGAGGGGCAAGATCTCCGGACTGATACGTCAGGAAGAGTACCTGATCCTCCAGGTGGAGACCATTGAGCCAGTGCGCTGGAAGATCCGGGTGGCCATCGCCAAGCCGGACATATGGCAGGTCATCAAAGGGCTACTGAAATGGAAGAACATCAAGGTACTGCTCTCCACCAGGTGGAAAGCAGAGCCAAAGCACCCCGGCGAGTTCTAGCGGCTCTCCGGTGACAGGTATTTGAGCTGGTTCGGATGTTGGGTGGTCATTGTTGTCGGGTTTTCAGTCCTTTGACAACGCGCTTGCCAAGCTCAGAGTCAGCCTTGGTCAGATCGCCCACCATTCGCTTCTGTATGGCCTTGTTTGCTTTTCCCAGAGAATCGACGATGTTGTCAACCAGGTGTTTCCGCGCTCATCGACCTGTACTTCTTGCACAAGGGGGGCGACGAAGTTATATAATGCGTCGCTTTTTGGAAAGCGGCGGCGAGGGTCATTTGGCCGGAGCCTCCTCAGGGTACGGAAACGTATGGTACGCGCAAGGGGCTCACTCCATGCCCAGAGCGAAATGAATAGCTGTTTCGATTTCCTTGAGCCTCCTGGCACTGAGAGCAGTCACGCGGCTGCGAAGGCAGTCTCTGGGGACGGTAGTAATGGTATCCAGGTTGGCCACACAGTTCTGCGGCACCCCATCAGCAACACCAAAAGGCACCTCGGAAGGGATATTGCGGATACGGGTGGTGACTGGCGCTACGATGACCAGAGAGCGGACGTTGTAGGCCTCATTTCGCGATAGGAGCACTACGGGCCGCCGCCCGGCTGGCTTATCCAGCTCCGCCCACCATATCTCTCCTCTTCTCACTGCCAAGGCTCCTGAGCCAGGATGTTGCTGGCAGCCCGGCGGGCGGCCTCGACCTCCTCTGTCGACTCCGGCAGCTTCTGGTAAGCCCGGACATACTGTTCGCTCAACTCCTGTTCCTGCTGTTGGCGCAGGAGTGCCTCTACGGCACGACGGAAGAACGCGCTCCGACTCTCGCCGCTTTCCACTCGCTCTCGCTCCACAGCGTCGAGAACCTCCTCTGGAAGACTGATAGCAATCTTGGTTGTCTTAGACATGGCAACACCTCTTCATACCATATTCATACCACAGTATGAATCATGGCGTATGGTCTGTCAAGCATTATCGAGCGGGTAGAGCGAAACCCATCGTCAATCCTCTGGGCTGGACTTGGTTTTGGCGCCCGTCTCACCTATGGCTATTTCCTCGTCTGTAAGTCCATGGAGCCTGGTAGAGGCAGTTTCAATGCACGCGCCCGCGCGGGGGGCGACGGTGGCGCATTAGGGCTATAACGAAAGCGCACGAATTTCCATAGGGTGGAAGGAGCAGTGCTTTGAATGACAC
>JBGOWL010000177.1:0-4271 GCA_041478585.1 Dehalococcoidia bacterium
AGAACCCAGGGGGACTACTCCCAGCACAAGATCCCTGTCCAGCGGGACACCATTATCGAACATGCCGTTGACTACTTCATTCACCGTACCGTCGCCACCGACCGCCACCACCACCCTGGCCCCCGATTTCACCGCATCCCTGGCCAGATAGGTAGCCTGGCCAAAGGAATCCGTTGTCCTCACATCGGCATGCAGATGCTCGTTGTTCCTGAGACCTTCCTCAAGCCTGCGCCAGATGGCATGGCAGCGCCCCACGGCGACAGAGTTGACTATGAACGCCGTCTTCAAGTTAGGATCTTCCCCCTATTTCGCACCTCCCAGCGTCTGAAGCAGAAAGGAAACCACCCTCACAAATCCTTTGACGTAGAATATCACCCACACCACATCATAGTCCAATCCCCCGTTCATCAACAGATTCACTCCTCACCTGATGATTAGCAAACTCAGTGTGTCGGACAAGAATCGCATCTTGGAAGAACGGGCTACTTCCTGTTCCTATAGTATTGAACATAGCCTGAGATGCCCGCCTCAACCATAATGGGCAGAGCTGCTCCCGCCCAGAGACTCCTGACGTATTCCAGGACACGCTCAGATATCTTGGCTTCTTCCATCCCAGCCTGGATGGCTCCCTGAATGATCTCTCCCAGGGTGATACAGACTTCCCTGAGCCGGCTGGTCAGCTCCTTCACCTCGGTCCTGGCCCTGTGATGGGCATAGAAGATGATCTCCGGGGAGAGTGCTGCTAATTTATCTATAGACTTCACGTAGGCTTCTGCATCGAACGGCGGGAGTCCCACCGGAAAGGGCGTATCAGGCATAGACTCTGTAATGAATCCCAGAGCATCACCACAGAAGAGGCCCCCAGTAAGGCTATCCTGAATGGCGATATGGTGCGCCGCATGGCCGGGCGAGAAGATTATTTTGAGGTCCCTGCTCCCCAGACGAATCACCTCACCATCTTCAGCCACGTGTATACGTCCCTCGGGGACCGGCAGAACAGGCCCCATGATCTCCTCGAAGTTCTCACCAAACACGAAACGGGCACCACGAACCAATCTGGCGGGGTCAGCCAGATGCTCTGCCCCTTTAGGATGGAGCACCACTTTGGGTTTGTGCAGATGCTGAGTCAGGTAACCCGCACCCCCTCCGTGGTCCAGGTGTATGTGGGTAGGGATGATGTAGGCCAGTTCTCGCACATCAATGCCCAGATCTCCAACACTGGGCAGCAGCTCTGCAGCCACTGAAGTGGAGCCAGGGTCGATCAGGACAGGCAGGTCATCAATCAGGAGATAGGCCACCTGAGGAAGTGAAAATATGGAATCTTTGCCACAATCGATGAGATAGGTGTTCCGGGCTACTTCTTCAATCCGGACTGTCATTTTTCAGCCTGGCAATCCTATTGCCCTGACCTAATGATAACACAGCTACACAGTGAAATAGCAGTCACTGGCATCAGCCTTGGCTATGCCTCTTCGAGTTTGCCCAGTGCCGCTTCGATCAATTCATTGAGGGCAGGATGGATATGCATGCCATTGAAGATGCAGTCCATCTGGCCTCCGGAGGCCATGGCGTTGGTAACTTCCTGGATAAGCTCCGGAGCAAAGGGGCCGATGATGTGAAAACCCAGGAGTTTCCGGGTTTTCCTCTCCACGATGGCCTTGGCGAAACCCTCTTCCTCCATCATGGCCTCCCCTTTGGCCACACTGAAATACTTTGCCCTGCCCAGCAGAATACGGTGACCCTTCCTGGCCTTCTCCTCTGTCAGGCCGACCGACGCAATCTGCGGATGGGAATAGACAGCATGAGGTGTAACACTCAAGTCCACCTTCGTCTTGCTTCCATGCAGAGCATTGTCCAACACCAGCGCTGCCTGCCTGTTGGCCGCATGGGTGAACATCTGCAGGCCATTGACATCCCCGACCGCGAAGATGTCCTTCTTGCTGGTCTCCAGGTACTCATTGACTTTGATGAAACCCCTCTGATCCATCTGTACTCCGGTGTTCTCCAGTTTGAGCAGATCGGCATTGGACCTTCTGCCCACAGCCACCAGAAGCCTCTGCGCCCTGAATTCTCTTCTCTTGCCATCGCCGGTCTTCACTACCACTGCAACACCATCCCCGTTCTTCTTGACCTCTTCAGCCGTAGCGCCAGTATGCACCTCCATGCGACGGCTCAACTGTTTCCTCAGAAGATCGGCTATCTCTGGCTCCTCCGCCAGCACCAGTCTATCAGCCATCTCCAGGATAGTGACCCTGGTGCCCATGGCAGCAAAAAAGTGCCCGTATTCGACAGCAATATAACCGCCGCCGATGATGATCAGGCTGTCCGGTTTTTCTTCGAGCCGGAGCACTGTCTCATTGGTCCAGTAGGCAACGCTTTCCACGCCCTTGATAAGGGGAACGAAGGGCCGTGAGCCAGAGGCAATAAAGACCTTTTCCCCCTTAATCTTCTGGCCATTTACTTCAATCGTATTATCGGCCACAAAATGTCCTTCACCTTCATAAAGGTCAAGTTTCTTCGATTCGGCAATGCCCCGCCTGATGTAATTCTGGCCTTCTTTGACGCTTTCCCTCATCCGCTCCATGATGGAGCCAAAATCTATCCTCTTTATCTCAGCCTCTATGCCCAGCTTCCTGGCTTCCTGTATTTCCACTGCCCTATCCGCTGCGTAGATCAGCATCTTCGAAGGTATGCAGCCCAGATTGAGACAGGTGCCTCCCAGGGGCCCTTTGTCCACCACAGCAACTCTCAGACCGTGTCCCAGTGCTTCATCTGCTATTGTCATTCCGCATCCCGACCCGATTACAGCAACATCGTACTCTTTCATTATGTGACCTCCTTCAGCTTGATCATCGGGTCTCCGCCCGCCTGCAGGCAGCTTGGTGAAATCATAATATCATAGACGATATAATCTATTACTTACTACATCTGGGTACTACCTGGTAGACGAGACTATGATAGCGCTCGGATTGGTTCAAATGGGCGGGAGCGTACGGACCGCTGCAATGAGGGGCGAAAGCCCACTATCCTTGAACGGCGGTCTCACCAGAAATATGGGGCAGGAAGCACCCAGAAGCACCTTCTCGGCAACACTACCATATGCCCAGCGGCTAAGCCCCGAGCGCCCGTGTGTCGCCATGATAACCAGATCACATTGGTTTCTGTTGAGATAGTTGATGACCTCATCAGCAGGACTGCCCTCAGCCACCTCCAGTGTCGCCTTTATCCCAGTCCCCTCGAATCGATCCTTTATTCCACGCAGATATTCTTCGGCTGCTTGCCTGGTCCCGGCCATATGTTCCTCGGCCACCTTCGCCCAATTCAAAGACGCTTCGGGGGCGCCAATCGGTGGCACGATGAGTGGTTCGCACACCCTCATCAGAACCAACTCAACTGGCTCTGTGGTCCGCTGTTTTGCCAGAGTCTCCACATGAGGCAGAACCAGTTCGGCCAGCTCCGAACCATCCAGAGGGACCAGGAATCGAAGCTGCTCGCCGTAGGCGGCGCCTTTGGCGCCTGCTCTCACCAGCCAGACAGGTAGCCACGAAGCCTGAAGTACCTTGTCGGCCACACTGCCCAGCAGCCAACGTCTTATGCCTGACCTGCCATGGGTGACCATGAGGATCAGATCAATCTCATGATCACCAGCATAGCGCAGGATTTCGTCAGCCGGATAACCCTCAATAACCTCTCCCTTCACCTGCACTGACTCGCCTTCGGGGCCAGGACCGACTTTCTTTCGAACCTCGGCTGCTTCGAGCTTGAGAATCTCTGCAGCATGTTCAACGTAAGCTCGATACATAGGTAGAGAATCGGAGGCCGCCGGGCTGGCGACATGAAGCAAGACTACCTCCAGATCCAGCCGACTGGCCAACTCCTTGGCATAGGTCAGCGATTCCTCAGCCAGCTCTGAACCATCCAGCGGAACAAGTATTCTCTTATACATTTTCACACTCCCTGGTTGTGTCTCCGATGATACATTAAACAGGGGATCGAATCAACATCTATTTCCACCTCAAGACGCGCGGTGCTTCAAACAAAGAGGAGACCATATCCCCACAGAGCAGTCCGAGCGGAGAGTGAAGGAAAGCGCACCATCTGACCGAAGTATGAGCGTATGTAGAGGGATAGCAAGTTGGATCGTGCTGTTCTCAGGCTACGGATGTCAGTGATCCATTCAACTGCTCTTCAAACGTGAAGCCTTTCTCCTTGATCATCCTGAGGCAAGCAAACACCACATCGACATCATACAGCCTGCCGCTATTCCGCGA